>CANPJT010000039.1 GCA_947574255.1 uncultured Mycoplasmatota bacterium | reverse complement strand
TAATTAATGATTTTTATTATATTGAACTTAAAATTAAAAAGCACGCTATCAAATAGGCGTGTTTTGTTTAAATTATAACATTTCTTTAGGACATTCTGTTTCATCCCAGAATCCCCAATATGTAAATGTAGAAACACCATTGTTAGCTATTTTAGCTAAAGCTGATAGTGCATTTGCAAATACCATTGCCATAAATATCCCTCCTTTCTAGTTTAAATATCTATCAAAAATTTATTTAAACCAAATTAACTTATGACTTATAAAAACGGTAATTTCTATAAGGTTGTTTAAATATAAAATATGTAATAGGACATATACAAATTGAATTTAATATTAAAATAATTGAAATAATTTCTTTTAAATTTTGATTATTTAATAAAAACGATAAAAAAATTAAAATAGTTATAAGAGTAAGAGATATAAATTTATTTATAATTCTTTTTTTCTTGCTTATTAATGGTCTTGATTTTGTATCAGCAGGTGCCCATAATAATAAAAATAATACGCCAATTATAAAAGTTGCATAAATAAAAAGGGAAGGAAATTGATAATACTTAATAATAAAAGGGCAGACTATATAAACAGTTAGAGAAATAATCCAACAATAAATGTTTTTGGTTGCATGAATTCCAAAAGTAAATCCTCTTAAAATTGAATAAAGTAATAAAGTGCAACATGTAAATCTAAATGTTTTTAAAATTAAAGCTAATAAAAGAATAACAAATGATTTTGTAAAAAAAGAATATAAAGATTCTAAAGTATATTTAAAAATCTTTTCTTGATTAGAATTACATACATTATTATTTTTTAAATAACTTAAAGAATTATTAACAAAAACTTCTTTCAACATTATCACCTACGTTAAACGCATAATATCATAATCTTTATCGAGAAAAATAAAAAAAATCCTAAATAACTAAAACTACGTTTAAAATATTTAAAAAGTTAAAAATATTTTTTTATTTCACTTTTTAGACACAATAAAGATGTTTTAAGGCAAATAATATTTAAATATATATCCTAGTTAAACTATTCTAGAAAAGGCAAAGATTTTTAGAAGTGCGAACTTTGTCGAACGCATTTTATTGTGTAGGTATTAAAGTAGTGGTATTGTTTAAATGTAAGAAGAAGGAGAGGTGTTTGAAATGAGTGGTAAAGTAAAGTGGTTTAATAATGACAAAGGGTATGGTTTTATTGAATGTGCTAATTTAGAAGATATCTTTGTACATTATTCAGCAATTGCTAAAGATGGTTATAAAACTTTAAAAGAAGGTGATATAGTTAATTTTAAATTAATTGAAACTTCCAAAGGATTACAAGCTATCGATGTAAGCTGTATTGAACTAACTACTGTATAGTAGTTTTTTTATTTTTTTTAATATGCTATAATCTTTTTAAGGAAGGTGGAATATGATAATTACTATTCGCGGTGGGAAATTAACAATCACGCCAGCAATTAAAGAGCAAATAGAAAGTAAGTTTAGACGTTTAGAAAAATACTTTGAAAATCCTGATACAATAACAGCACACGTTAATATCAAAATTAAAAATATTGATCAAATTATTGAAGTAACAATTCCAACAAATAAATTTACAGTAAGAGCAGAAGAAAGTCATAATGATTTATATGCAGCAATTGATATAGTTATTGATAAAATTGAAAGACAAATAAGAAAAAATAAAACAAAAATTAAAAATAAGTATAAAAGTGTAGAAAACTTAGATTTTAATTTTTTGTTAGAAACTGAAGAGGAAACTGAAGAAGAACAAATAGTTAAAAGAAAAGATATGGAAATGAAACCAATGGATGAAGAAGAAGCTTTAATTCAAGCAGAATTATTAGGACATGACTTTTTCATATTTAAAAATTTAAATGAAGAGTGTATTTCAGTTTTATATAAAAGAAAAGCTGGAAATTTTGGGATAATTAATGTAAAATAAATGCCACTGGCATTTTTTTTATAAAAAAATATAATTATATAGTTATAAACAATTAAATATATATATGTTATAATATACGTTATGGAAGGTGAACTAAATGGGATTTTTAAAAAAATTGATTGATTCAGAATATAAAGAGTTAAAAAAATTTGAACGTATTGCAGATCAAATTGTTGCACTAGATGAAGAAATGCAAAATTTATCTGATAAGGATTTAAAAAATAAAACAAAAGAATTTAAAGAACAATTAGCAAATGGTTGTGATTTAAACGAACTTATTATACCAGCATTTGCAGTGGTTCGCGAAGCTGCAAGTCGTATAATTGGCGAAAAACCATATTATGTTCAAATATTAGGTGGACTTGCAATTCATTTTGGAAATATTGCCGAAATGAAAACAGGAGAAGGGAAAACTTTAACTGAAACAATGCCTACATATTTAAATGCTTTAACGGGTAAAGGAGTTCATATTGTTACTGTAAATGAATTCTTAGCGAAACGTGATTCAGAGTGGATGGGAGAGGTTTTTAGATTCCTGGGGTTAACTGTGGGACTTAACATGCGAGAATTATCTCCTAAAGAAAAAAAAGAAGCTTATGATTGTGATGTTTTATACTCAACAAATAATGAAATAGGATTTGATTATTTAAGAGATAATATGGTTGTTCATGCCGAAGAGCGTGTACAAAGGCCTCTTCACTTTTGTATTGTTGATGAAGTAGATTCTATTTTAATTGATGAGGCTAGAACTCCACTTATTATTTCAGGGGGAAAAGCCAATTCAAATAATTTATATATTGATGCTGATAAAGCTGTTAAAAAACTTCAAAATGAAATAGATTATACAATTGATGAAAAAATGAAAAATGTTTCTTTAACAGAAGATGGTAGTAAAAAAATTGAAAAATATTTTAAAATTGCGAATCTTTATGATTTAAAAAATACAGGACTAGTGCATCATGTAAATCAAGCATTAAAAGCAAATTATGGTTTTAAGAAAAATATTGATTACGTAGTTAATAATGATCAAGTTATTATAGTAGATCAATTTACTGGTCGTTTAATGGAAGGGCGCCAATATAGTGATGGATTACACCAAGCAATTGAAGCAAAAGAAAATGTTACAATTAATGTAGAAACTAAAACAATGGCAACTATTACTTTTCAAAATCTATTTAGAATGTATGAAAAATTATCTGGTATGACAGGAACTGCTAAAACAGAAGAAGAAGAATTTAGAAATAT
>CANPJT010000038.1 GCA_947574255.1 uncultured Mycoplasmatota bacterium | reverse complement strand
CCATTTGAAAACAACTTACGAACCAATATGGTATCGTGAGTTTTTATTTTATATAGAAAACTTAAAGTTCTCTTTCTAGGAAGGAGGACTTTTTTTGATGTTAGAATTTGAAACTATTGAAACTTTAAAGCCAAATACTGAATTACTAGAAATACTTAAAAATTATACTTATGTAGTAAATAAAGGTATTGTAAAACATTTACTATCTACCAATTTACAATTTATAACTCCTACTGAATATCTAATTACATATCCCATTACTCTTTCTATACTTGAGTACAAAGTAAATGAAATATCCAATAAATCATTTTATATTAAAGAACATAATCAAAAATATTCCCTTAAAGAAATTAAATCAATTCTCAAAAATTTAAAATCATGACTTACTTTTTGCTTTTAAAATGCCAAACATATGAGAAGATTTTTTAAAAATTTACTTTTTATACCCCCTAAAAGTGGTTTCTAAATGCCAAACAAGTGAGAGGTATTAAAAATTGTTTAAGACCTTAAAAAATCAATTTAAAGTGCCAAACAAGTGAGGAGATGATAACAATTGAGATGTGGAATATATGTAAGAGTTTCAACAGATGACCAAAGAGATAATGGATACTCTATTGACTCACAATTAAGAATGATTAAGGAATATTGCGAGAAAAACGATTATAGTATTGTAGATGTTTATAATGATGCAGGCCATTCAGGGAAAGACTTGTTAAGACCTGAAATGCAAAGACTAATAAAAGACATTAAAGCTAAAAAAATTGATAAATTAGTTGCCATTAAAGTAGATAGATTAACAAGAAATAATTATGATGGCTTTTGGCTATTAAATTATTGTGAAGAACATGATGTTAAAATTGAATTGATTTTGGAACCTTATGATGTATCTACAGCTAATGGAGAAATGATTTTTGGAATGAATTTAGTATTTGGTCAAAGAGAAAGAAAGGAAATTGGAGCGAGAACTAAAAGAGCTATGGAAGAAATGGCTTTAGAGAAAGTACACCCTAGTAAAGCACCCTATGGCTATATTAGAAATAGTGAAACAGGTCATTTAGAAATAGAACCTATAGAGGCACAAGTTGTTAAAGATATATTTGAACTATGTAAACAAGGAAAATCAACAAGAGGTATTGAAACAATATTAGTACAAGATAATGCTTATTTAAAAAATGGAAAATGGCGAAGTGATAGAGTTTATAAAATATTAACTAATTCTATTTATATTGGGGTGTTTGAATATGGTAAATATAAAAGAAAACCTCAAGATATATTAAAAGTAGAAAATTATTGTGAACCAATTATTGATATGGAAACATGGAATATAACTAGAAAAAATTTAGAGAAAAATAAACACTCTAATTATGGAGAACATATTCATTTATTTACTGGTATTGTAAAATGCCCTAATTGTGGTAAAATCTTATCTTCTACCAATTCATTTAAAAATAGTGGTACACCAAAAGAGAAGATTTATTATCATTTAACTTGTAAAAATTCTAATTGTAAAAATAAAGGGCTACACTATAGCTCTGACAAAATTGAAAAAAGATTAGGAAGAATATTAAACGAGTTAACAAGGTATATGTATGACAACAAAAATGAAATTATTGTTAGTAATTCTACTAAAACCAAAGAAATAAAAGATATAGACAAAGCTATTGAAAAATTAAAGCAACAAGAGAAAAAATTAGTTGATTTATATCTAACCTCTACCCTTAATGTTGATACTATAAATTCTAAAAATGAAATCATAAAAAAAGAAATTCAAAGGTTAAATAAGAAAAAAGAATTACTTGATCCAAATGAAGATTCTAAAGGTTATACTGTTGAACTTTCGAAAAAATTAGATTGTACCCTTAAAAATAATGAATATATTTTTACAAATGATTTAGGTTTTTCCTTTATATTTGATAGCTTAAATCGTAAAACAAAAAAGGAATTAATTCAAAAATTAATAGCAAGTTTAGAAATAATTAGAGATGATAATTACAATATTGAAATAAAAAATATTAAATTTACTGAACAATTTATATCTAAAAGTAAAAGTGAGTATCTTCAATACTTAAACAAAATTTTAAATGACAATGAAATAGGAATTATTTATAAAGAACAAATCAATAAAGAAAAATTAGAGGAATTATCTAATGACTACACTATCGTTTCCATACAAAAATATGAAAATAGCGAATATTCTAAACAAGAATTAGATAAATATTTTGAATTATTTAAAGAGCATTTTTACTACGATGGCATTATTAATTGCCCCTATGTTGAAAATAATTTAGTTATAGACCAACTGTTATTAGTACCTAAAACAAAAGTTATTCATGAATATTGAAAGGAAAAAAAACTATGAAATTATTAAATAAAGAAAATATAATGAAGAATCAAGTAAATACTATTGAACAATTTAAGGTACTTGCTTACTTAAAAAAAGAGTTTAATACTGATGAAGTAGAGCTATTTTTAGTAGATAGATTTACTATAAAACTCATTGATAAAAACAATGATATTGCTTATTTTAAATACAATTCTCAAACGAAATTAATAGATTTTTACGAAAAAAATACAAAAAATAAAGAAAGAGAGAGATAAAAAATGAAATTAAATTATATAAAAGTTGGAAATTATTTATTGCCAAATCTAGTTACAAATAATCAAAATGGAGCCATAAATAAGTATGGATATTTGCGATTGAATTATTTAAAAGAAAATAAAAAAGGACTTTATACATCACTAATCTTGCAAGATAAATTAACAAATCATCTTGTTTCAGTCAGTAATGAATGTGAAATTAAGGTCAATTTTCTTATTGAAAATTATAAAAAAATGAATAAACTTGCTGAAAAAAAGAAAGAAAATAATCAAATTGAATGGGTAAAAATGATGAATAATTACAAAAATATGGCTGAAGAAATCGTCTTAAATGAAATCATTTATAACTAGTGTGTGAGTACACATAGAAAAATGAGTATTAGCCAGCACTGCATGTGTCCTCCCGCCACATGCCAAATTATGGGAAACCCCCAAACCCCAAAAGAAAGGACAAATTTTTATGAGAACAAGGAATATTAAAATAAATATATTTTTAAACGAAGAAGAAAAACAAATGTTAATTGATAAATCTAATAAAGCCCACTTATCACAATCTGATTTTTTCAGACTGTTAATTAAAGATTATTCAGATAATGGATTAGTAAATTATGATACTGATGAAATAATCAATGTTCTTATAAATGCATCTAATAATTTATCTAAATTATCAAATCAATTAAATAGACTTTATTATTATGATTTTGTAAATATTTTAGATACACAAATTTCTAGTATTAGAAAAGCTATTACTGGCTTACAAAAATAAAAGTAAAAGGCAGTGCTGAATTAAGCATTGCCTTTTTTATATATTATTCAAAAATTATATTTTCATTTCCATTTATAAATATTGCTTGATTATCAGTTAAAAGTATATCATTGCTAGTCGTAATAATTCCGTTTTCTGTTCCACTCTTACAATGAACATCTAAATTATTTTTAATTAGGCAAAGACCATTTTGATAATTTCCACTTGCTGCTACACTTCCAGCACTAACACCAATATAAATTCCGCCATTTTCAATATACTTATCAAGAAGAGGTTTAAAATCTATTTCATTAATTCTATCTACTAAATATTTTGTACTACCACCACAAACATATATTGCATTATATTTATTTATTTCATCTTGAGTTAATAACTTATGCATATCATAAATAGTTATATTTTCATCTGGAATATTACAATTAGTTAAATCATCTAAACATTTTGACAAAATCCTAACTGCATCTGGATCATTTGCTGCTGTTATAATAAATAA
>CANPJT010000037.1 GCA_947574255.1 uncultured Mycoplasmatota bacterium | reverse complement strand
TAATAGGAGTAATGAAAGATATAGAGAATCCAGATGGAACTAAAGAAGATAAAGTCAAACTAATAAGAAGTGAAAGTATAGGAAATTATGCATGGGATAATAAAGCAAGCGGTATAGGATCATCAACAAGTAGAAATGGGAGTAATGATTGGAGCGATAGTACTTTACAAAAAGTATTAAATGAAGGAGCATACTATAATAGAACAAGTGGAGATTGTCCAAATGGGAGAGAGGGGGCAATAACCCCATGTGACTTTAGTGAAATAGGATTGACTGAAAGTTCAAAAACAATGATAAGTGAATCAGTATGGAATCTAGGTGGAAGTGATTCAGAAAGTAAAACTGTAAAAGATTTTTATACTTTAGAAAAAGGAAGTACAGTATTAGCTGGAAGACCAGACAAATGGACAGGAAAAGTTGGCTTAGTATATCCATCAGATTATGGATATGCAACAAGTGGGGGAGCAACAAATGATAGGAGTGTATGTTTGAATACAATACTTTATTCGTGGGATTCCATGAGCGAGTGTTTTGATAATGATTGGTTGATGTTAAATAATGCTTATCAACATACGATTGTACCGATGTCATCAAAAAGCGACTATATATTTTGTATTTTTAGAGGGAATATCTTTAATGGTTATACAATCAATAATATGGTAGTACGTCCAGTTGTATATCTAGATTCAAAGGTTAGGATAAAAAGTGAAAATGATGGTATGAGTGAAAAACCATTTATATTAAAAAATTTTTAATTATATTTTGTTTAGTAAAAAAATAAAGGTTTAAGCATCTTTATTTTTTTGTTATAATAATCTTAGGTGGGTAGCATAATGAAACTTAGTGAAGTAAATAAAGAACAATTAAGTCCTGGTATGAGGCAATATTATGAAATAAAAGAACAGTATAAAGAAGAGTTACTTTTTTTTCGTTTGGGAGATTTTTATGAATTATTTTTTGAAGATGGCGAAATAGCATCTCGTGAACTAGAACTTACTTTAACAGGAAAAAATGCTGGTTTAAAGGAAAGAATTCCAATGTGTGGGGTTCCTTTTCATAGTGTGAAACCATATATTGAAAAATTAGTAAATAAAGGATATAAAATAGCAATATGTGAGCAACTTGAAGATGCTAAGAATGCCAAAGGAACGGTAAAAAGAGGGGTTACCCAAGTTATAAGTAAAGGGACAATTGTAGATTCAGAACTTTTAAGTGAATATGAGAATAATTATATTGCCAGTATTTTAGATTTTTCTTTTATGTATGTACTTTGTTATGCTGATATTTCAACAGGTAGTTTAAATATAATGCAAATAAAGCACAAAAAAGATAAATTGTTAAATGAAATTTTAAATCTAAAAATAAAAGAAGTAGTATTAAAAGATAATTTAGACATTGAGTTAATTGGTATTTTAAAAGGAAATTATGGAATTGAAGTTTCAATATGTGATGATTTTTTAGAAGATAATTATGAAGAATTAATTAATGATGTAGATGATTTTCGATTTAAAGAAGGAATAAAACATATTTTATATTATTTAATTGTAAAAGAGTTAAAAGATGTTTCTCATATAAAAAAAGTAAATGTTATTAATAAAGAAGATTATCTAGATATGGATATTCATACAGTAAGAAATTTAGAATTAGTAGAAACTTTAAGATTAAAAGAAAGAACATATTCTCTTATATGGCTTTTAGATAAGACTAAAACTAGTATGGGAAGTCGAAAATTAAAAGATTATTTATTACATCCCTTAAAAGATAAAGAAAAACTAAATGAACGTTTTGATAAGATTACAAAGTTAAATACAGAGTTTATTTTAAAAGATGAATTAAGAGAACAACTTTATAATGTTTATGATATAGAACGTTTATGTGGGAAAGTTGCTTGTGGAAATTTAAATGCTCGTGATTTATTACAATTAAAAACTAGTTTAAAAGTTTTACCTAACATTAAAAGAATAATAGAAAATTTAGGGTTCGATTATTCGATTTTTTTACATCAAGATATTTATGATTTATTAGAAAATGCTATTTATGAAAATCCACCAGTTACTTTAAAAGAAGGTTTTTTAATTAAAGATGGATACAATAAAGAATTAGATGAGTTAAAAAGTATTCGTAGTGGAGGTAAAAATTTTCTTGCAGATTTTGAAAATAAGATTAAAGAAGAAACTGGTATTAAAACTTTAAAGGTAGGTTTTAATAAAGTATTTGGTTATTATATAGAAGTTTCTAAAGGGCAAGCTAAAGAAGTACCAGCATCTCTAAATTGGGAACGACGTCAAACATTAACTAATTGTGAAAGATTTATTTCACCAGAGCTAAAAGAAAAAGAAGCATTAATTTTAAATGCTGAGGAAAAAATTATTGAATTAGAATACAATTTATTTTTAGGAATAAAAGACATTATAAAAAAGGAACTAATAGCATTAAAAGATACAGCTGAAATTATTAGTGAACTTGATTGTTTAGCTAGTTTAGCAGTATGTGCTGAAGAATATCGACTTGTTAGACCTGATTTAAATGATAATCATATAATTAAAATCAAAAATGGTTTTCACCCAGTTATTCAAAAAGTAAGTAATAATAGCTATGTTCCAAATGATTGTATTATGAAAGAGGATATTACAACCCTTTTAATAACTGGGCCAAATATGAGTGGTAAATCAACATTTATGCGTCAGTTAGCTATAATTATTATTATGGCTCAAATGGGTTCTTTTGTTCCAGCAGAGGCTGCTAATTTACCTATTATTGATAAAATATTTACTCGTATTGGTGCAAGTGACGATTTAGTTAGTGGCGAATCAACATTTATGGTTGAGATGAATGAAGCAAGAAATGCTATTATTAATGCTACTGAAAATAGTTTAATTTTGTTTGATGAATTAGGCCGTGGGACAGCAACTTATGATGGTATGAGTCTTGCACAAGCAATTTTGGAGTATATTAACAAGCATATAAAATGTAAAACTCTATTTTCAACTCATTATCATGAATTAACAAGTTTAGAAAGAGAAATATCAACAATAAAAAATATTCATGTTTCAGCAATTGAAGAAAATGGTTCAATTACTTTTTTGCATAAGATTAAGAATGGGGCAGTTGATAAAAGTTATGGTATACATGTAGCAAAGCTAGCAGGAATGCCAGAAGAATTAACCAAAAGAGCCCATGAAATATTAGATTTTTATGAAAATCATAAGCCTAAAAATGAAAATAATGATAATGTCCAATTAGAAATGTGCTTTGATATACCTAAACCAAATGAGGTTTTAGATAAATTTTTAGATGAAATAGATCCGATATATTTGACCCCAATAGAAGCTATAAATAAATTATATGAATTAAAACAATTAGTAAAAAAGGAAAAATAATATTATAGAGAATTATTTTATAAGAGACAGTATATTTTTTAAGAAAAAAATTTAGTTTATAATATAATTAATTTTAATAGAATATAATAAAAAAAGGACGGAGTTATATGATAAAAAGATTTGGATTGAAATCAAAAAAGGAAAAATTAATAGAAAAATATATAAGTTTATTGGAAAGCAGTAAAGATGATGAACAATATTTGCGATTAGCCGACTCAATTATTAGTTATCATCAAAACTTTGAATTAGACACTAATATGATTAATCAAAATGGAGCTTTGAGGACTATATATCGTTATTACTTGTTTGACAAAAAAGAGTGTATTTTAAAATTAAAAAATGCTACTAGTAAAGAGATTTTAGATTTACAAGAAAGAATTAAAGCTGATGAGCTCTTTTTGAAAGATTTAGCTGATTTAATAGTTAATGAAGAAAATGCTAGATCACGTAAGGCATCAATGAAAAAAATAGAAGAGATGTTAACTAACGAAGAAATAGAAGCTATCAAAAATAAATTAGGATTTAGTGAAGAAATAGGATTAAAAAAATAAAAGATACAAAAATATTTTAATTGTTTTTATAATTTGACTGAAAAAATTCCTATTGTTAAGAAAGATGATAAATGATATAATTTGAATAATAGGAAGAGGGATAAAAAATGAAATTAAAAAGTTTTAAGAAAAATAAAAAATTAAAAAATACCCTCCTAGCTCTAGGGGCAATAGCCATCCTGGGGGGGGGGTATAATAGTATATAGGAGTTATGCCTTATACCAAGAAAACAAAAGCTATAATATCCTAAGGGGAACAATACCAGACTTTAGTAGTGGAG
>CANPJT010000036.1 GCA_947574255.1 uncultured Mycoplasmatota bacterium | reverse complement strand
ATGTATCATTCAACAATGAATTATGGCGAATAATAGGAGTAATGAAAGATATAGAAAATGAAGATGGAACAAAAGAGGATAAAGTTAAACTAATAAGAAGTGAAAGTATAGGAAATTATCCTTTTAATAATAACGGAACATATGGAGAAAATGATTGGACTACAAGTATTTTACAAAAAGTATTAAATGAAGGAGCATACTATAATAGAACAAGTGGTAATTGTCCATATTATGGAATAAGTGAAGCAACAAAACCATGTGATTTCACAAATAATGGATTAACAGAAGAAGCTAAAAGTATGATAAGTGAATCAGTATGGAATTTGGGAGCTTTATCTTCCTCAGGAACAGCAAATGCTGATTATGAATATGAAAGAGGAACAAATGTATATAGTGGTCATGCAACAAAATGGACAGGGAAAATAGGTTTAATGTACCTTTCAGATTATAGATATGCTACAAGTGGAGGAAATTATACAAAACGAGATGTGTGTCTAGGTAATAGTACATCTAACCAAACTACTGAGTGCTATCAGAATAATTGGCTAGAGGATAGTAATGATTATCAATGGACTTTAACTCCTAGCAGAGTTGCAAAGGATGTGATATTTAATATAAAAGAAGGCTGGTCTTCAAGCAATAAAAAAGCAGCTTATGAACTAATTATTCGTCCATCGATATATTTAAATTCAAAAATTAGAGTGATAGAAAATGAAGATAAAGGTTCAAGCGATTCTCCTATTATTTTAAAGCAAGTTTAAAAACGAAAGGAAATAATAATGAAAAATAATAGAAATAAAGTATTAATAATTGTTGGAAGTTTATTAATTCTTGCAATTATAATAGGAACAAGTTATGCCTTTTGGAAAACAACTAAAAATCAAGAATCTAGCAATGTCATAACAAGTGATTGTTTAGATTTGGATATAGTTGATGTTTCACCAACTATTAATTTAGATAAGGCTATCCCTATAACTGATGAGGAAGCAAGTAATTTGACTCCATATGAATTTAAAATAGTTAATAAATGTAATACTGAAATAAATTATATTGCTAACTTAGAAGTTATGGGAATAGAAAATCAATTAAGTAGCCAATATGTTGCAGTATCATTTAATGGTGGAACAAAAGAAATGTTAAGTGAAATGGATAGTACTGATCCAACATATAAAGGTGATGATTATACAGCAACTGAGAGTTACTTTTTAACAAGTGGCAAACTTTTAGCGAAGGAAGAAGTTACTTATAATTTAAAATTATGGATGAATCAAGATGTAACAGTTGATGATGATGTCATGAATAAAAGATTTGTTAGTAAAATAAGTGTAACAGGTGGACAAAAAGAGAATGAAATAACATTAGTTAAATATCTTAAAAACTTAGAATCAGAAGAATTAGTAGAAGATGACTTTGGTAATTTAAGATATATAGGAGCAAATCCGAATAATTATGTGTCATTCAACAATGAATTATGGCGAATAATAGGAGTAATGAAAGATATAGAGAATCCAGATGGAACTAAAGAAGATAAAGTCAAAATAATTAGAAGTGAAAGTATTGGAAATTATTCTTGGAGTAATGAGAGTAATTATGGAAAAAATAATTGGAGTAAAAGTGCCTTACAAAAAGTATTAAATGAAGGAGCATACTATAATAGAACAAGTGGCAATTGTCCAAGTGGAGCAAATGGTGCAACAACTACATGTGATTTTAGTAATAATGGCTTAACTGAAGAAGCTAAAAGTATGATAGATTTATCTGTTTACATGGACAGGAAGTGTAGGCTTAATGTACCCAAGTGATTATGGATACGCAACAAGTGGAGGAAGTACAAAAGATAGGGCTACATGTTTAAGTGGAGATGGCCCATATAGTTGGACTGGAAGTATAAAAGATGATTGTGTAGCAAACGATTGGTTATATACTAGAATAAGTTCCGAATGGACAATAACTCCTCATAATTGGGATTCAAATGTATATCGTATACATGGTAATACTGCTTCTTTAACTCACGATTGGGCTAGGTATACAGATTTAGTTTATCCAGTGGCATATTTGAATTCTAATTTAATTATTAAAAATAAAACTGATGGTTCAAATACTTCACCATTTACCTTAAAAGGTTAAAATAAAAGTTTCATTTGACTTAGCTTTATAAAAGTAATAAAATATCAATATAATTAATTTTCTACTTGAAAAGATTAGTAAGAATAATTTTCTTTTGAAGAGAGGACATATCTGCTGCAAGTGTCTAAAGAGATTATTTTGAAGAACAACTTTTTATAGAAAGTAGAACGCGTTAATCAGTGTTAAAGATTTTAGAGAGTACCTAGTAAAGTAAGGTGGCACCGCGGACTATTTGTTCGTCCTTACGTTATCTAGGTTTTTTTATTATCAAAAAGGAGGAATTTGTTATGATAATTAAACCAAAGGGAACTTACGATGTAATAGATAAAGAAGCAGTAAAAATGCAAAGAATTAATCGACTTATTGATTATTTTTGCGAGTTTTATAATTATGAATATATTAGAACACCAATTTTTGAATCAAAAGAGTTATTTCACCGAAGCGTTGGAGATTCTTCTGATATAGTTACAAAAGAGACTTATGATTTTAAAGATCGAGGTGATAGAGAGTTAACTTTAAGACCAGAAGGAACGGCTGGTGTAATTCGTTCTTTTATTGAACAAAAAATGTATGGAGGTTCTTTACCAAGAAAGTTTTATTATAATGGAACAATGTATCGTTATGAAAGACCTGGTAATGGAAGGAATCGAGAGTTTACGCAATTTGGAGTGGAAATATTGGGGAGTAATGATCCTGCTGTTGATGCTGAAATTATTTCGATGCCATATCGTTTATTTGAAGAATTAGGCTTTAAAGATTTAAATGTTAAGATTAATAATTTAGGTTCTCGTGAAGATCGAGATAAATATCGAGAGGCTTTAGTTAATTATTTAAAACCACATATTAATGAGTTATGTAGTGACTGTCAAAAACGTTTTGATGTTAATCCTTTACGAATTTTAGATTGTAAAGTAGATGGTGAAAGAGAAATTTTAAAAAATGCTCCAAGTATATTAGATTATCAAAGTGAAGAGTCAACTAATCGTTTTAAAAAGGTTTTAGAATATTTAAATTATTTAGATATTGATTATGAAGTAGATGATAAAATTGTAAGAGGCCTAGATTATTATGATTATACTGTTTTTGAAATTGTTAGTGATACTGAAATTTTAGGGGGAGCAAATACTATTGCTGCTGGAGGACGTTATAATAATTTAGTGGAACAATTAGGAGGACCTAGTACACCATGTATGGGTTTTGCATGTGGTTTAGAGCGTATTAGTTTGGCAATGGATGAATTTGAAGAAATTAATAAACGCCCACTTGATTGTTATATTATGTATGTTAATGAAGAGGAAAAATTAAAAGCTATAATGCTTGCTCAAGATTTAAGAATATCTGGAGTTTCTGTAGATTATGATACAACGGGAAGATCTTTAAAAAGTCAATTTAAAGAAGCTGATCGAAATCATGCAGAATTACTAATAATCTTAAATAGTGAAGATTTAAAATCTGGTTTAATTACAGTTAAGGACAATTTAACTAAAGAGGAGAAAAAGATAGATGAAAATGAAATAATAGATTATATAGTATCAAATGGATAGGAGAATAAATATGGATTTAGTGGAAATTTTTAATAATATTGAAAATTTAGTAGATAAAGAAATTGAAGTAAATGGTTGGGTAAGAAATCATCGTCGTCAAAAAGAATTTGGTTTTATTGATTTTAGTGATGGTACTTGTTTTAAACATTTACAAGTGGTTTATGATAATACATTGTCTAATTTTGATTGTATAAGTAAAGTTTTAGTAGGAAGTGCCTTAAATATTAAAGGGATTCTTATAAAGTCTAGTGGTAAACAAGATTATGAGGTAAAAGCAAGTGAAGTGACCGTTTTAGGAGATTGTCCTGATGATTATCCAATTCAACCTAAAAGACATACAAGAGAGTTTTTAAGGGAAGTTGCTTATCTTCGTCCTCGTACTAATCTTTTTCAAGCAATATTTCGTGTAAGAAGTGTCGTAGCTTTTGCAATACATGAATATTTTCAAAGTCAAGGATTTGTTTATTTTCATGCTCCTATATTAACAGCAAGTGATTGTGAAGGAGCTGGCGAAATGTTTCAAGTAACCACTCTTCCTGTTGATAAATTAAATGGGAAAGTAGATTATAGTAAAGATTTTTTTGGCCAAATGACCAATTTAACTGTAAGTGGTCAATTAGAAGCAGAAACTTTTGCAACTGCTTATAAGAAAACGTATACTTTTGGGCCAACTTTTCGGGCTGAAAACTCTAATACCAAAACTCATGCAGCTGAATTTTGGA
>CANPJT010000035.1 GCA_947574255.1 uncultured Mycoplasmatota bacterium | reverse complement strand
TATTAATGAATCCACCTTATGGAGGAAATTTGTTAAAAGAATATTTAATAAATTTTCCATCGAATTTAAGAGGATCAGAAACAGCAGATTTATTTATTGCATTAATTATGTATAGGTTAAAATCCTTTGGAAGAGCAGCAGTAATATTACCAGATGGATTTCTATTTGGAGCTGATAATACAAAAATAAATATAAAAACAAAACTATTAAAAGAGTTTAATTTACATACTATAATTAGATTGCCAAGTTCTGTTTTTGCACCATATACATCTATTACAACAAATATTCTGTTTTTTGATAAAACTATGCCAACAAGTGAAGTATGGTTTTATAGATTAGATATGCCAGAAGGATATAAAAATTTTTCAAAAACAAAACCAATAAAGAATGAACATTTTAACGAGGTGAGTAATTGGTGGAATAATAGAAGAGAAATCGTGGATGAAAAAGAAAACGAAGAATCCTCTGTAACATATAAAGCTAAATGTTATCATATAAAAGAAATAATTGAAAATGGATATAATTTGGATTTATGTGGATATCCTCATAAAGAGGAAATAATATTAGAGCCTAAAGAATTAATAGCAAAATATCAAGAAGAGAGAGCAAAGTTAAATGCAGAAATCGATAAGATTTTAGAAGAAGTAAGTAAATTATTGGAGGAAGATTAATGACTGCTCAAGAATTAAAAAGTTCAATTCTTCAATTAGCAATACAAGGAAAATTGGTAAAACAAGATCCAAATGATGAACCAGCTTCTGTATTGCTAGAAAAAATAAAAGAAGAACGAAAAAAACTAATTGAAGAGAAAAAGATAAAAAAAGAAAAATACTCTGAAATATATAAAGATTCTACAGATAATCATTATTATGAGAAGTTTGAAGATGGTACTATAAATGATATTACGGATGAAATTCCATTTGAGATTCCTGATAGTTGGTGTTGGACAAGAATAGGTAATTTTGAGGAAATAAATTTAGGTTTTACCTATAAACCAGATTATACTGAAGACGGTGTATATTTTTTATCAGTTAAAGATATTTCTGGAGGAAAAATAGATTTTTCAAAAGCTAAAAAAATTAGTCAAAAAACTTATGACAATGCTTCTTATGGTAGTAAACCTCGTAAAGGAGATATACTATTTGGGCGTGTAGGTACAATGGGAAAACCTCAAATAATAGAAAATGATATACCATTTTGTATTTTTGTAAGTTTAGGTTTTTTCAGAGATCATTTAAATTTAGTGAATAAAAAATATATTTGCTTATGGATGGAATCTTTTTTATTTCAACAACAAGTGAACAATAATGTAAAAGGTGCTGCACAAAAAAACTTAAATACTGGATGGTTAAAAAAATTTTTAATACCACTTCCACCAATTAACGAACAGGAGAGAATTATAAATAAATTTGTTACCTTTGAATATATTTTTGATAAATATGAAAAAACTTATAATATATTAGAAAAACTAAATAATTCATACAAAGAGGAACTTAAAAAGTCAATATTACAATATGCAATACAAGGAAAATTAGTAAAACAAGACTTAGAAGATGAATCAGCAGAAGTTTTAATTAATAAAATATTAGACGAAAAGCGAAATTTAATTAAAACAAAGCAAATTAAAAAAGAGAATTTATCTGTAATATACAAAGATTCTACTGATAATCAATTTTATGAGAAGTTCGATGATGGTAAAGTTGTTAATATTACAGATGAAATTCCTTTTGATATTCCACAAGATTGGTGTTGGACTAGATTAAGGAACATCTGCAAAATAATAACATGTGGATATGCTTCAACACCTAAATATACTGAAAATGGAATTCCTTTTATTTCTGCGAAAAATATTAAGCCATACAAATTTATGCCAGATAATCATAAGTTTATTAGTAAAGAACTTTATAATAAACTAACAGTTAATTATAAGCCTGAAATCAATGATATTCTGCTTACAAGAGTCGGAGCTGGAATAGGCGAAGCAGCCATAATAAACACCAATTTTATATTTGCAATATATGTTAGTTTGACACTCATTAAATTAATTGATTATAATCTTGTTTATAACGAGTATATTTTAGATTATATACTTTCCCCTATTGGAAAAAGCAATTCTCTAAATAATATATATGGTAAAAGTGCATCTCAGGGAAATTTAAATGTAAATAATGTAAGAGAATTTTTATTACCTATTCCTCCAATAAAGGAACAAAGAAGAATTGTAAAAAAAATAGAAGTTTTATTTAATAAATTATAAATGAGATATAATGCCATATTGGAAAGGAGGTTTTCAGTATGGCATTTAGTTTTGAAGAATATTTAAAAAAGAAAAATCTTTCTCAAAATACTATAAAATCATATTTATTTACAGTTAAACAATACCAATCAAAATATTTAATAATCAACAAAAAGAATTTGCAAACATATAAGACATTTCTAGTTGAAAATTATAAAATAAAAACTGTGAATTTAAGAATCCAAGCCATAAATTCATATTTAAAATACTTAAAAAAAGAAACTTTAAGATTACCTTTACTAAAATTGCAACAAAAAAATTTTTTAGAAAATGTAATTAGTGAAGCTGATTATGAATATTTTAAGAAATGCTTGAAAAATAATAAAGAAATGTATTGGTATTTTGTTATTAGATTTATTACTGCAACTGGTGCTAGAATTAGCGAATTAATCCAATTTAAAGTAGAACATGTAAAGATTGGATATTTTGATTTGTATTCAAAAGGTGGAAAATTAAGAAGAATTTATATACCACAAAAATTACAAGAAGAAGCTTTAAAATGGTTTGAACAAAATAACATTACAGAAGGATTTATTTTTAAAAATAAGTATGGTAATAAAATTACTGCTAGAGGCATTAGTGGAGAATTAAAAAAATTAGGGATAAAATATGGATTAAATCCTAAGGTAATATATCCTCATTCATTTAGACACAGATTTGCAAAAAGCTTCTTAGATAGATTTAATGATATTTCTCTATTAGCTGATTTAATGGGACACGAAAGTATTGAAACAACTAGAATTTATCTGCGTAGAACTAGCACAGAACAACAAGAAATAGTAAATAAAATAATTGATTGGTAGTAAAAAACAGCTGATTACTCGGCTGTTTTTACTTCATTCAATAATATTTTTACTTTTTCTGTAATTTTTAATTGCTCACTAGTATCTGGTAATGGAATCAACATTCTTTTTATTATTTCGGGACTCAATTCTGTTTGATTTGTTGAACCTGTTGCTTGTGATTCTAAATATCTTTGATTATGTTTTAGAAAGTAAAATATATAATTTGGTTCTATTCCATTAATTAGTCTAATTAATGTGATATGAGAATCGACAACGACTTTTTTTAATAATATATCTTTATCTCTTATAATTCCGACTCTGCCTAAAGTTCCATTACCAGTAGAATTTATAACTATATCATCTCCTATTATATAATCAGAATCATCATATTTTTTTAAAGTTGTTTCATCTAAGAATTTAGCATTTTCTAGAGTTATTAGTCCATTTTTTTGATTACATTTTTGAGCAAAAACATATATATTACTTTTCTCAACATATTTAGGTGATTTTCCTCTTTTTACTTGTTTAATAGTTATATTCCTTAATCTAGTCCAACACCAATCTTGTGGAATATCAAAAGGAATTTCATCTGTAATATTAACAACTTTACCATCATCGAACTTCTCATAAAATTGATTATCAGTAGAATCTTTGTATATTACAGATAAATTCTCTTTTTTAATTTGCTTTGTTTTAATTAAATTTCGCTTTTCGTCTAATATTTTATTAATTAAAACTTCTGCTGATTCATCTTCTAAGTCTTGTTTTACTAATTTTCCTTGTATTGCATATTGTAATATTGACTTTTTAAGTTCCTCTTTATATGAAAAGTTCAATTTTTCTAATTTATTATATGTTTTATCGTATTTTTGAATATATATATTAAACTTATCTAAGTTTGTCACAATTCGTTTTTGTTCAATAATTGGTGGAAGTGGTATCAATAAATTATTTAAGCTAGTAGAATTTAATGTCTTTCCTTTTATAGCATCTTTCGTTTTTCCATAATTACTTAATAAAGGTAAAAATTTAAACAAGTAATTTCTAATTATGAAATCTTTTTCATAATATGGAAATATAGAAATAATAGCTTCATTATGTAATGCATCTTTTCCTAATATCGATACTTTACCAACTGTAAGTTTAAAACTCATAATTAGGGTGTTTTTGGGTGAAATCAAAGAAGAAAATTTTTCTTCAAATGCTTTTTGGGAAATTCTTTCTTTTGTATTATTTACAATTCCATTATCTATCATATCAGCAATAGATACCCAATTATAATCATTTTTCCAATATTGTTTTTCTCCTCTTGGAGGAGTTTTGCCCATTCTATAATTTACTAAATTGTTAAAACGAATCCATCTCCAACTATCAGGAATCTCAAATGGAATTTCATCCGTAATATCATTTATAGTACCA
>CANPJT010000034.1 GCA_947574255.1 uncultured Mycoplasmatota bacterium | reverse complement strand
CGTCCTTTAATCTACTTTGACGTTCAATTTCATAGTTTATGGCATCATAAACATTACCAAATGAATTAACATTTTTTATTTCTACACGAGTTCCATATTCAGTATCATCAAAATCCATAATAGATACATTAACATCACATCTAATTTGGCCTTTTTTGGTATCTGCCTCAGATACACCACAATATTTATAAATACTACGCATTGTTTCTAAAAAAGCTACTGCTTCGTCAGCAGAATTTAAACATGGTTCAGTAACTAATTCTACAAGCGGCACACCTGCACGATTATAATCAATACAAGAGGTATCATAATAATGATCTAGACTTGCAGTATCTTCTTCTAAATGAATATCATGAATTTTTACTGTTTTTCTTTGACCATTAACTTCAATTTCAACAAGACCATTAATTCCAACTGGAGAATTCATTTGAGTAATTTGATATCCTTTAGGCAAATCAGGATAATAAAAATTCTTTCGATCAAAATACATATATTCAGGCTGTTTACAATTTAAGACCATACTTATCATTAAAGCATCTCTAACACATTTTTTATTTACAACGGGAAGAGTTCCAGGGAAGGCCATATCAACTGGTGCAATATTATCATTAGGAGTTTCATTATAGGAGTTTCTAGCACTAGAAAATACTTTGGAATTACTTTTAAATTCGCAGTGCATCTCAAGGCCAATTACTGCTTTATATTTGCCCATCATTTTACCTCCTTAGCAATTTGATTTTTATAATCCATACTACTCTCCAAAGCATATGCAATATTAAGAAGATTTTCATCATCATAACAATTTCCTGTAATATTCAAAGCAACTGGTAAATTTGCCACAAATCCATCAGGTATTGTAATTGAAGGAAATCCTCCAAAATTACCTACTTGCAAATGTTCTTCAAGGGCTGCGGTATCTTTAGTAAGAATGTCTTTAGAACCATCTAAATGTTTCGCTGGTCCAGAGCCTACTGGAAGTATTACTGCATCATACCTCTCAAATAATTTTTTCCAAGTATCAACTAAAAGTCTTCTAACCCTTTGGGCATTTTTAAAATATCTTTCTTGATTTTCTTTTTGCAAAATATATGAACCAATAATAAATCTTCTCTTAATTAATGGAGAAAAACCTTTTGTACGATGGTCCATCATCATTTCCATCACATTGGCCCCATTACCTCTTGGCCCAAAAATAATTCCTGTTAAATTAGACATATTACTTGTTGCTTCGGCACAAGAAATCGCAACATAAACACTTGGTAGAGCATCTAAAAGTTTCTTATCTACTGATACTTCATCTATCTCAATTCCTAAAGACTTAAAAGTTTCTAATTTTTCCATAAAATTTTTTAAATGAAGTTTTAATTCTTCATTAGAATTTGGATACAGATTTATATCACATAATTCTTTAATATAGCAAAGCCTTTTTCCTTTAACATCACCTGTAATATTTTTATATAGATTTATATTGCTAGAATCCCAAGTAGTCATATCACGCTCATCAATACCTTTCATGGTATCAACAACAATTGCAGCATCGCGAACACTACGTGTTAAAACTCCACAGGTGTCTAAACTTGAGGCAAACGGAAACAATCCGAATCTCGAAATCATTCCATAAGTTGGTTTATATCCAACAATTCCACAATAAGCTGCCGGTTTTCTAATTGAGTCTCCTGTATCGCTACCTAAAGCATAAGGATATACTCCAGCTGCTACTGCACAAGCAGATCCAGCACTAGACCCTGCTGTCATTCTAGTAGGATCCCACGGATTTTTAACGATTCCTGTGTGTCCAGTAGTCCCAGTACCTCCCATGCCAAATTCATCCAAAACGGTTTTATTTACTGGAACAGCACCAACAGAAAGTAATTTTTCAACAGCCGTGGCATTAAAAAAAGGAATATAATTTTTTAAAGAATTTGATGAACCCGTAGATAAAATATCTTTTGTAGAATAATTATCCTTAATTCCAAAAGGAATTCCTGACAATAAATTATCAGTCACCTTGGTTTCTTTAGCATTATCTAAAATAGTCACAAAAGCATTATATTTATCTTGAATTTCATGCGATTTTTTTAAAGATTCAGAAATTAATTCTTGACTATTAACTTCACCTTTTTTTAAAAGATTATGTAAATCTTCAATTGTCTTATCCATTAACTATCCCCTCCAACTACTTTTGGAACTTCTACTTCTCTACCTTCAACTTTTTCACAATTTCTCAAAGCGTCTTCTATCAAAATAGAATCATTTATCGCATCTTCTCTTAAAGTAAAAGTAAAATCATCTAAAGTATGAGTCATTGGTTCAATTTCATTAATATTAGGGAAATTTGCTACTTTACTTAAATTATCATCAATAATTATAAATTCATCGAGAACCATTTTATTTTCTTCTTTACTTAATCCTATTAAAAGTTTGGCAGCTAAATCATCTACTAATTCTTCTGTAAAGTTATTCATTTATTTTCCTCTTTTCTGGCTAAAATTCTTTTTCTAATTAATCCTTCTTCTTCAAACGGTTCAAAAACATCATCTGGATTTTGATATGAAATTTGATTTAAAACAGGAAAATAAGAAGTAATCTCATTATCTGCAAACTTTTCGTATGAAGAAAAATCATATTTATCATTTTCTAATTCATAATCATTTGTTATCAGAATTCCATTTTTCCAATAAGATTTTGTTTTTTTTCTATATCCAAACAATTCACTATTCTCATAAGCAAACACTCCATTAAATAAATTCTCTTTTATTGCTAAACAATCTTTTTCCTCTAAAATCTTCGAAAAACCAAAATAACGTAAAAGATGATATAAACTAATAGTTTTTAAAACATAAATTTTTTCTTTTGGAAATATTATAGCACGTCGTTTTGCTTCAAAATAATTCTTTAAAACTTGATATTGAGGAGATTCATAAAATATATCTTCAGTTATATTATCTAAGGCTAAAAAACTTGTTGAAGTAAATAAAATACTTCTTGTTTTAGAAATAGCTAAATCTTCATCTAATAAAGTCACTACGCCATAATGTACTTTGTCTCTTTCAATTTTAATCATTTTTTTCCTCCTTAATAATACAAATTCCTAGTTCTTTTAATTGAGAATTACTAACCTCAGTTGGAGCATCACTCATTAAATCACTCGCACTTTGAGTTTTTGGAAATGCAACTACATCTTTAATATCATTTGAACCAGTTAAAATCATAATTAAACGCTCTATACCAGGGGCAATGCCAGCATGAGGAGGTACACCATATTTAAAAGCTTCTAAAACAAAACCAAAACGAGAATTTGCCTCTTCTTGACTTATACTTAATGCATCAAATATTTTAGCTAAATACTCTCTTTTGTAATTACGAACTCCGCCACTAGCTAATTCATAACCATTAACAACTAAATCATAACTTCTTGAAATGCAGTTTTCTGGATCATTAATGGTATTTATATCTTTAACCATCGTAAAAGGATTATGTTCAGCTTTCCATCTTCCTTCTGTTTCTGAATATTCAAAGAAAGGAAAATCGGTAATCCATAAAAAGTTTAGCTTAGATGAATCAATTAAATCTAATTCATGAGCTATTTTATTACGTAAAGCACCAAGAGATGCATAAACCACTCGTTTGGTATCTGCAACAATTAAGATTAAATCATTATTTTCTACATTATAGGTATTTTTGATTTTCTCTAACTTTTCATCTTCTAAATTCTTAGCTATAACTCCATTAAATGTATCGTTATCATATTTTAACCAAGCAAGCCCTTTAGCTCCATAGATTTTAACAAAATCAGTTAGATGTTCCACATCACTTCTTGAATATTTATCACCATTATTCTTAACAATTAAGCATTTAACAACTCCACCTTTTTCAATCGCATTACGAAATACATTCATTTTAGTATCTTTTAATATTTCGGTCAAATCTAAAAGTTCCATTCCAAAACGAGTATCAGGTTTATCACTTCCAAATCGTTCCATAGCTTCTTTATATGGTATACGCGGAAAATCAGATAAATCTATCCCTTTAACATCTTTAACTATTTTTTTTATCATTCCTTCAGTTACATTCCATACATCTTCTTCGCTAGCAAAACTCATTTCTAAATCTATTTGAGTAAATTCTGGTTGTCGATCAGCTCTTAAATCTTCGTCTCGAAAAGACCTTGCAATTTGATAGTATTTCTCAAATCCTGCAACCATTAAAAGTTGTTTAAAAATTTGAGGACTTTGCGGAAGAGCGTAAAATGAACCATTATTTAGACGTGACGGAACTAAATAATCTCTTGCTCCTTCTGGAGTTGATTTACAAAGAATAGGCGTTTCTATTTCAATAAAACCTAGATTATTTAAATACTCTCTAGCACTAGTTACAACTTGATGGCGAATTAACATATTATTTTTTAACTTATCACGTCTTAAATCTAAATAACGATATTTTAATGCTACACTTTCATTTACTTCCGTATCATTATCATAAACGTTAAATGGTAGGGTTTCGCACTCACTTAAAATTTCTAAATTCTCTACCATCAACTCCACTTCTCCAGTTGGAATTTTAGAATTAATCATATCATCAGTTCTTGCAATTAACTCTCCTGTTACTTTAATACAATATTCATTTTTTAAACTTTCAGCTAAAGAAAAATCATTCTTTAAAAAACTACGATTAAATACGACTTGTAAAAAACCTGAACGATCACGAAGATCAACGAATATTACTCCTCCCATATCACGGCGTTTATTTACCCAACCATATACGGTATAATTCTTACCTATATCTTTTTTTCTAAATTCTCCATTGTTAAATTCTTTCATAAACTTCTTCCTTTCTTTAATTCATTAATTGCATTTTTAACTTTTTCTTTTTGTTTATCTGTAAATATTGGATCTAAATAAGGTGTATTTGCTAATTTCAAGATAAATTTCACATCTTTAGTTTCTAAAACTTTAGCAATTAACCTATCCAAATCCAAGTCTTCCTCTACTCCACTTATTAATTCTGCTAAATAATAATCATCTCTTTTTAAAATAAAGTAATCTTCAATTTTAGCAAAATCTATATTTCTACGATTATAATTCATGGCCATACGCCATATTGATTCTCTTTTATCTTCTTTTATTCCTGCTTCGACTAAATCTTCAAAATTTTCTTGACTAAGTGGTGGTGGTAATGGAACAGATATATATTGAGTAATAAATTCTAATAGCTCCAAATCATTCATTTGTAAGCAAGTTTTATTATATATTGGAAAATGCGTTAGCAGTTCAAATAATTCTTTATATCTTGGTCCACTATCTCTCTTTTTTTCTTTATCTTTTAATAAACTATCATATCTTTTTTTAAGAAATTCTCTTCCTTTTTCATCTAATTTTTCGTTATCTATATTTTTTATTGATTCTAAAATTCTATTTATATTTTCTAATCTTTTTTCTTCAACTACATCAATTTCATTAGGTGTAGTTTTTACAATTTCTTTTATCTTCTGTAAAAGTTCATTAATTTCCTTTAATTCTGTTTCAGAAAATTTTGTTTTATCAATATTTTCTAAAAGATTTATTAATTCTTC
>CANPJT010000033.1 GCA_947574255.1 uncultured Mycoplasmatota bacterium | reverse complement strand
GGATTCCTTCTTTTTCATTTGGTGTTATTTCTTTTTCACTTAATTTATGTTCATGAGCTCTTGTTTCAACACTACCACATTCACTACATACTCTTTCTTCTTTTCCTGTTTCTTCGTTGTATGTCCATTCACTATATTTATGTTCGTGATTTCTTTCGTTGAATCTTTCTTTACATTCACTACATATACTATATTCTACTACTCTTCCATCTTCTTTGGTTTCGTAATATACTTTTCCATCACTTGTACATGCTACTTCTTTTTCTATTACTTCTCCACATACATTACATTTTTGTACTTCGTTATGGATTCCTTCTTTTTCATTTGGTGTTATTTCTTTTTCACTTAATTTATGTTCATGTTCTCTTGTTTCAACACTGCCACATTCACTACATACTCTTTCTTCTTTTCCTGTTTCTTCGTTGTATGTCCATTCACTATATTTACATTTTTGAATAGTTAATACAACTTCTCTTTTATGCCCACATGTTTCACATACTTCTTTAGATATTTTTTTATGCATTCCATTTTCTATAGAGATAAAATTTATACTTTCTACTTTATATGTATGAGATCTTTTTTCTATATGACCACATGAACATTCTCTTTTTTCTTGTAAATCATTTATTGCATGCCATTCATCAAATTTATGTTCATGGTCTCTTGTTTCAACATCGCCACAATCTTTACAAATTCTTTCTTCTTTTCCGATTTCTTTATTAAATTTCCAATCATTATAATTACACTTTAATACGCATAATATTCTAGTTCTTTTATGTCCACATGTTTCACATGATTCTTCTGAAACTTTATTGTGTGTACCATTTTTATTAGCAACATAATTTGTCTTTTCTACTTTATATGTATGAGATCTTTTTTCTATATGACCACAATAACATACTCTCTGTTCTTGTAAATCATTTATTGCATGCCATTCTGTAAATAAATGTTGATGTTTTTTTATTTCAACATATCCACAGTCTTCACAGGTTCTTTCTTCTTTTCCTGTAAATTTATTATATTTCCATTCTCCATAATTACATTTTTCAACATTTAATACGCTTTCTCTTATAAGACCACAAGATTTACATTGTTCTGTTAAAACTTTTTTATGAGTACCATTTTTATTAGTAACAATATTTATTTTTTCTTTTCTTTTATAGTTATGTTCTCTTGTCTCTATTTCTCCACATGAACATTCTCTTTGTTCTTTTTCCTCATCTTTTGCATACCAATTGCCAAATGAATGTGTATGTACATTATTTATTTGACTAGAACTAGTAGATGAATTAATAGGATTTGAATTTTTAGAACTATTATTAACAGAATCATTTCTATTATTATTTTTTTTAGTTAATTTTCTAGTTAATCCTTTTTCTCTTGTCGGAATATGACCTCCTAAAATTTCCAAAAGTTCTAAATTTTGTTCAGCCGTTCCTTCATAATTTTTTATACCAAAATAGTTGGCTAATTCTTTTCGAAATTCAAAAGAATGAGGATAATTATTTTCTATTAAGGCATTTACTAAAGAAAATCCATAATAGCTTGATAAATCAATTGTATCAAAAAAATTAACTTCTGTTTCGGTATTTATAACGTCTTTATTTATTAATTCTTTTTCAATAGTTGTTTTATCAATTATATTTTTAATAGAATCATTTATCTCATCTATCTTTTTAGGAAGCTCTGTAAAATCTTTTTCTTGTACAAAGCTCATTGCTTTTTTATCATTTTTTTCTTTAAGCAAATTACTTATATTAATACCAGTTACAGTAAGAACTCCACCGAGTGCAACAAGAGCTACTCTAGTTATTTTTTCTTTTAGTTTTTTGAAATTCATTCCAATTTTAGAATTTTTAAATAAATTTCTTTTTTTACGCACTTAAATCTACCATCTTTCATTTTAAATTTAAAAATTTCGACAAAATATTCCTTTTTCTGCGAATTATTATACCTATATTTTCTTAAATGTCAATTGTTTTTTATCATCTTTTAGAGAGAAAAATAGACCAATTTTTTGTAAAAAAAGAAAAAGAGATAAACGTTTTGTCTGTCTCTTAATTATATTACATTTCTTTATTTTATAAAACCATTTTGTACTGTTTTTGTATCATTTATAACAATAAATGCTTTATTATCATACTTTTTGATTAAAGATATTAATTTTTTTAAATTACGGTTGTTGATTTGAAAGTATAACATGTTCCTTGAATTACCATTTAAATCATCTTCTAAATTGATAACAGATACAGCATATCCATGTTTTCTTATGGATTTTAATAATTGATTATTTTGCTTTTCTACTACAACCTGTACACCTACAATGCCTTTAATAAAAGTATTTGAAATAAAAGAGCCAATAAATGTTCCTGTTGCATAACCTAAAGAATAAGATATTGGAATAAATATACTTTTAACATCTGTAATTAAAGCTTCTCGGGCAATAATAAACCAAATAAAAACTTCTATAAATGCTAAAATAGTCATAATAATTGTTTTTCCTTTGACCATCAACATAGTTCTTACTGTTCCAATTGAAACATCTAATATTCTGGCAAAAAAGATTTTTAAGCATAAAAAAAATAGTTCCATATTAATTCACCTAAAACTATTTTCCCCGTTTTTAGAAAAAATAAACAATTATTGCTATAAAACTAATTATTAATAAAATAATAAGAATAAATAAAAGAGCAAAAGGTTTTTTATTTATTTTTTCTCTTTGTTGAAAGATTTGTTTTTGATAACCATATTTTTCACTAATAAATTCTGGTCTAATATTAATATTACTTTTATTAAGTTCTTTTTGAATCTTTATTTGATTATTCTCTATTAGTTTTCCACAATTTGTACACATATATCCTTCATTTGGTAAAGATTTTCCACAACGTTTACATTCCATTATAATCACCTATTATTATTTTAAACATTTTTCTTAAACAAATCAATTTTATATTTTGATGTTTAAAAAGCAAAATATGATCATGTCAAGTAGTTTATTGTTTATTTAAGACTTAAAACGCCAGATTATAAACAATTAAAATAAGGATTTTTTTATTTCGTGTTAGGATTAAAATTGGGGACCAATTAATTAAGTAAGGAGTATTGTAAAATGGCAGATTTTAATGAAGTCCAAAGTTCTTTTAATTTTATTTTTAATAACGTGTATTATCAAATTTCTCATAATGATATTTTATATTTTGAAAAAAGTTTAAACAATAATTTTACAACTATTATCACTAAAACTTCATCATATAAAATTAAGAAAAGCATTACGAAGATTACTAATGAATTTAAAAATAGCAATGTTTTCTTTAAAACTCATCAAAGTTGTATTGTTAATCTTAAAAATATTAAAAAAGTTGATTTTACTAACAATATAATCTATTTTACTAATTGCAAAATAAATTTATTATCAAGAGATAAGAAAAAAGAGTTAAAAGAAATTTTAAAACGTAATTACAGCAATGTATAAATTATTAAATACAAATTATCATCATATTTTGACATTATATACCTTATTTATTATTTTTTAATTATTTTGTGCTAATATCAGAAATGTTGAAAGTGAGGTGTTAGTGTTATGCGTAGTATAGTTAAGTGGTTTAAGGATGAAAAAGGATATGGGTTTATCAAATATAATGATAAAGAAGATATTTTTGTACATTATTCATCAATAATTCAAGACGGTTATAAGACTTTAAAAAAGGATGATGAAGTTGAATTTGATTTAATAGAAACAGTTAAAGGGTTTCAAGCAATTCATACAAAGAAAGTTCAATAAAAAAAGCATAAATTTAATTATGTTTTTTTATTTTTTCTTGACTTTTTTTCCAAGTCCAGTTAATAATTTCTGGCATATCAGTACCATGTTCTTTTATATATTTGTGATGAGTTACTAACATATTGTTACAGTATTCAGCACAATAAGCACTTTTATTTCGATATTTAGGTAAATGCTTTAAAGCTAAAAGTACTAAATGATATCTATCTATTTCATTCAAGACTCTCATATCAAATGATGTAGTAATGGTTCCTTCTTCTTTATATCCCCTTACATGAAGATTTTTATTATGACGTCGATAAGTTAGTTCATGAATTAAATTTCCATACCCATGAAAAGCAAATATTATAGGTTTATCCTTGGTAAATATCATATCATATTCACGATCACTTAAACCATGAGGGTGAATGGAATCAGATTGAAGTTTCATTAAATCTACTACATTTACAAAACGTATTTTTATTTCAGGAATAAATTCACGTAAAATACTTACAGCTGCTAGTCCTTCAAGTGTTGGTGTGTCTCCACATGTTGCAATAATTAAATTAGGCTCTACACCATTATCATTACTAGCAAAGCTCCATATACCTATTCCTTTTGTACAATGTTTTTCAGCTTCTTCCATTGTTAGCCATTGTGGTTTTGGATGTTTACTAGCAATTATTACATTTACATAATTTTTAGTGTTTATAATATGATTAAAACAAGATATTAAGGTATTGGCATCAGGTGGTAAGTAAGCTCTTACAATGCTAGCTTTTTTGGTCAAAATGTGATTTAAAAATCCTGGATCTTGATGGGTATAACCATTGTGATCTTGTTGCCAAACATGACTAGTTAGAATTAAATTTAAAGATGCTATATCTTTTCTCCATGATACTTCACTAGCCATTTTTAACCATTTTGCGTGTTGGCTTATCATAGAATCAATTACTCTAACAAACGCTTCATAACTATGAAGAAACCCATGTCTTCCTGTTAATAAATATCCCTCAAGCCAACCTTCACAGACATGTTCAGAAAGATAAGAGTCCATTATTCTTCCTTCTGAATTTAAATATTCATCTTGATTTATCACTTTAGCATTCCACATGCGATCCGTAACCTCGAATACATGATTTAAACGATTTGATAATGCTTCGTCAGGTCCAAATATACGAAAATTTCTTTTTTCTTTATTTAAAATTATTATATCTTTAATATAATGCCCTAATTCTTCCATATCTTGAGCATTTACACTACCTGGTGATTTTAATTTAATTCCATATTTAGTAAAATCAGGACATTCTAGTGGAATTAATAGTGCTCCACCATTAGCGTTTGGATTTGACCCCATTCGTTGATAACTTACTGGAGCTAGTTCTTTTAATTCACTTTTAAAACTTCCATCTTTGTTAAATAACTCTTCTGGATGATAACTTTTAAGCCAATTTTCTAATCTTTCTAGACTTTCTGGATGTTCTTTAGTTACTTCTATTGGAATTTGATGAGCTCTAAAACTATCTTCAATTTTTTTACCATCTATTTTATCAGGTCCTGTCCAACCCTTTTTGGTTCTAAGAACAATCATTGGCCATATTGGTCGAGTAGAATCATTAGTTTTACGAGCATTACCTTGAATATTTTTGATTTTTTCAATAATAGTATCTAAAACTGTCGCCATATCTTCATGCATTTTTTTAGAATCTGCTCCACTAACATAAAATGGTTCCCATCCGCACCCACGTAAAAAAGCATCAAGTTCTATGTCACTTATACGAGATAAAATAGTAGGATTAGCAATTTTATAACCATTAAGATGAAGTATTGGTAAGACTGCTCCATCGGTAACAGGATTTAAAAACTTATTAGAATGCCAACTTGTAGCTAAAGGCCCAGTTTCTGCTTCGCCATCACCGATAACACAAGCAGCAATTAAACTGGGATTATCTAAAACTGCTCCAAATGCATGAGATAAGCTATAACCAAGTTCTCCTCCTTCGTTTATTGAACCTGGTGTTTCAGGAGTAGCATGACTACCTATCCCACCAGGAAAACTAAATTGTTTACAAAGTTTAGTTAATCCAGCTAAATCTTCAGTCACTTCTGGATAAAATTCTGTATAACTTCCTTCTAAATAGCTATTTGAAACAACTGCCTGTCCACCATGGCCTGGCCCACAAATGTATATCATATTTAAATTATATTTTTTTATTACTCTATTTAAATGAACATATATAAAATTTTGCCCAGGTACTGTTCCCCAATGACCTACTAATTTTGGCTTTATATCTGTAAATTTTAATTTTTTTTGTAAAAGTGGATTGCTTTTTAAATATAACTGAGCAACACTTAAATAATTTGCTGCCCGAAAATAAGCATCTATTTTATTTAACATATCTTCATTTAATGTTTTTGTTACCATTTTTATCCATCCTATTCTTTTTTAAGTATAACTTAAAAAGACAAAAAAAAGAAGATATAAACTATTTTAATTAAATATTTTTACATTATATATTAAAGAAAAATAAAAAAGCATCAGTACTTGATACTTTTAAAATCTAAATGGTCGAGAAGACAGGATTTGAACCTGCAACCCCTTGGTCCCAAACCAAGTGCTCTACCAAGTTGAGCCACTTCTCGATAAAT
>CANPJT010000032.1 GCA_947574255.1 uncultured Mycoplasmatota bacterium | reverse complement strand
TCAATTTAATTTCTACAAATATTCTATCATAAATTTATGCATATTAAAACTCGAATAAAAAGTTCGAGTTTCCCATCAATCTGGTGCAGGTAAAGGGACTTGAACCCCCATGGATTTCTCCGCTAGATCCTAAGTCTAGTGCGTCTACCAATTCCGCCATACCTGCCTAAAAATGGTGGACCTCGTAGGACTCGAACCTACGACCGTCCGGTTATGAGCCGGATGCTCTAACCAACTGAGCTAGAGGTCCAATTACTTTTTAATAATATCATAATATTTTCTTCATGGCAATAGTTTTATATACAAAAAGACAAGCATTTCTACTTGTCTTGTAACATACTTAATAAATCTATTTTGAACTTATCTTTTGATTCATTAGCTTTTGAAATCATAATTCCTTTATAAGTAGTTAATTCAGACATATGACCTTCTAACAAAATATCTTTTGGTGTAATTGACCCCAACATAACCACTTCTTCTTTTTTATAAACAGTATAAATTAATTTTACTTCTCCATGAACCTGAACAAATCTTTTATCACTAGGAAGCTTTAATTCATATGTTTCCGTTCCTATTTTTTTATTTTGCGAAACTAATTCCCCTAAAAACTTACCATTTCTCAAAGAAGGATAATATTCAAAATTCAATTTTTTGAATGCTAACATATTGTATTTTTTTAATGCTCTTTCTAATTTATGATATTCATTTTCATCAATATAATCTAAAACAAAACCTTTCATTTAAATACCCCCAATTTCTTTTTATACATTATATAATAGCACAAAAAGTCGAAAATGTCAAATTTATGCCCAATTTTCCATATTTCGATGACATTATATCACCTTTTTCAACATCTGTCAAATATCTAATTCAGCTATTGTCATTCCTTGATTCCAATAATCTAAATGAAATGATTTTACTTCTTTCATCATTTTCAAATAATAATGAATTTCATTTTTTAAAATTCCTGTCCCTTTACCATGTACTATTATTATTATTCTATTTTTTAATTTAATATTATCATTTATAAAAATTTTAATTACTGAATAAATTGTATCTCTGGTTTCTCCATGAACATCAATTTGAGGATATTTACTGAGAGGTATTAACATTATTTGAACTACCACTATCGCTTTGAGGTACTGTTTCTAATGGTGTAGTTATTTCATTAGTATTTGGTTTATTTAATTTTCCAAACTTACTTTCATAAATATTTATTACTTCACTTAAAGGTGGAATAGATAGTGTTGCTCCAATTTTATTTTTAGTTAAACTTGATGCTATTGTTGCAAGTTTTAAAGTTACTTCCATATCATAATGATTAGTTAATCCATACGCAACACATGCTACAAAAACATCATGAGAACCAGTTTTATCAATTGCGTCAGTTTTAATATCTGCTAAAACTTTTATTTCATTATTAATTTGATAAATCGTTCCTTCATTTTTCATAGTAATTATCAAATTAATATTAGGATACTTATTAGAAATACTTTTATAAACATTAGACATAGTAATTGGATCATTAAAATCTATTTTCATTTTAGTCATTACCTCTGCTACACTTTTATCAGCTACAACATATTTAGCATATTTAAAAAAGTCTAATAAACCTTGACGAGGAGTTTTAGCATTCAAAATTGTTATACCACTAGCATATTTATTATATGCATAAATTGAAGCATTATATTCATATCCATCAGCTATTACACAATCCATCGGTTGATCATATTCATATTTTTTTATATTAAACTGAGAAACCTCAGCAGTAATTGTAGTTTTAGAATTATTTTGCTTATTAGAAATAATATATGAAGTTGAAGTTTTTATATCATAATTAGTTTCTAAATAAGTAGTTAAAACTTTATTAGCTTCCATATCTTTACGCATACTATTGCCTATTTCATCATAACCAATTACTCCTGAAATATATGATTCTTCATTCCACTTAGCTAATGTATATGCAACAATATTAGCAGATCCTCCACTACAGCTTATTAATTCCTTAGAAATACTTTTTGTCCCTTCAACTGGATAATTATCAGTCAAAATATTTATATCATAAGTTAATTGTCCTATACTTAAAGCTTTCATTTTATCACCCTATTCTATTAGTAATTATACTATATTTATTTTATTAAAAAAAGTCTTAAAATTAGACTTTTACAATTATTTATCTTTAATATCTTTTATATAAAAGAATTATATTTATTTATTTTACTAATTATTTAATTATTGTCTTAAAGACATTTTTATAAAAAAAAGACTAAGATTTTATAAGTTAATTTCCTTAGTCACATTTATTAATTTATCATCTCAGATTTTATTACAGCTTGAGCCGCAGCAAGTCTTGCTATTGGAACTCGATATGGAGAGCACGATACATAATCAAGACCTATTTTATGACAAAATTCTATACTTGTTGGATCTCCACCATGTTCTCCACAAATTCCTAATTCAATATTTTCACGCGTTTTTCTTCCCTTTTCTACTGCAATTTTTACTAATTCTCCTACTCCTTTTTCATCTATTTTAATAAATGGATCTATTTCAAAAATTCCTTTTTCATAATAAGTTTTTAAAAATTTTCCTGCATCATCACGACTAAATCCATAAGACATTTGAGTTAAATCATTTGTACCAAAAGAAAAGAATTCAGCATCCTCTGCTATTTCATCAGCTAAAACAGCTGCTCTTGGCAATTCAATCATAGTACCAACCATAAAAGGTATTTTCATATTTTTTTCATTCATAATTTTTTTAGCAGTATCTAAAACAATATTTTTAACATATTTTAATTCTTCAATATCTCCAATTAAAGGAATCATTATTTCTGGTTTTACTTCAACTCCAGATTTTTTTACATTAATAGCTGCTTCTATTATAGCTTTTGTTTGCATTTTGGCAATTTCAGGATAAGTTATAGCAAGTCTACATCCACGATGCCCCATCATTGGATTTAATTCTTTTAATTCGCTGATCCTTATTTTTAAATCATTAATGGCGATATTTAAACTATTTGCTAATTCTTCTATTTCTTTTTCTTCTTTTGGTAAAAATTCATGCAAAGGTGGATCTAAATATCTTATTACCACAGGATATGGAGTCATTTCTTTAAATAATTCTTCAAAGTCTTTTCTTTGATAAGGTAATATTTCACTTAACGCCGCTTCTCTATCTTCTTTTTTATTCGCAACAATCATTTTTCGAAAACTAAAAATTCGGTTTTGTTCAAAGAACATATGTTCTGTTCGGCAAATTCCAATCCCTTCAGCACCTAATTTTTTAGCAATAGAAGCATCTTTTTTAGTTTCTGCATTTGCCCGAATATTAAGACGTCGTTTTTTATCTGCCCAATTCATAAACGTTTCAAAATCTCCACTAATTGTTGATTCCTTACTTTCTAACTTTCCTAAATATATTTCTCCTGTACTTCCATTTAGAGATATTTCATCTTGTTCTTTTAAAACTAGCCCATCTTTAGTAGTTAATGTTTTATTTTTTTCATCAATAGTTAATTCACTACATCCACAAATACAGCACCTTCCCATACCTCTAGCAACAACAGCCGCATGAGAAGTCATTCCTCCTCTAACTGTTAAAATACCTTTAGCATAGTTCATCCCTTCAATATCTTCTGGACTAGTTTCTAATCTAACCAAAATAGTATTTTCACCATTTTTGGTAGCTTCTATAACATTTTGAGCATTGAAAAATATTTTACCAGAAGCAGCTCCTGGAGAAGCCGCAAGTCCCCGAGCTATTATTCTACCATTTTTTAATGATTCTTCTTTAAATGTTGAATGAAGTAAACCATCAAGTTGATTTGGATTAACCATTAACAAAGCCTCATCTTGGGTAATTAAGCCTTCTTTTACTAAATCTACAGCAATTTTTACGGCTGCTGATGATGTTCTTTTACCATTCCTTGTTTGAAGAATATATAATTTACTATTTTCAATTGTAAACTCCATATCTTGCATATCTTTATAATGTTTTTCTAAATTTTTAGCAATAATTTTAAATTGATTGTAAATTTCAGGCATTTCACTTGCTAATTTATCAATAGACTCAGGTGTCCTAACACCTGCTACAACATCTTCTCCTTGAGCATTAATCAAATATTCCCCATAAAGTTTATTTTCACCTGTTGCTGGATTCCTAGTAAAAGCCACTCCCGTTCCACAATTTTCTCCTTTATTACCATAAACCATCTCTTGAACATTTACAGCAGTTCCCCAAGAATCTGGAATATCATTCATTTTACGATAATAAATAGCTCTTTCATTATTCCAACTTTTAAATACTGCTTTTACTGCCTCTAATAACTGAATTTTAGGATTACTTGGAAATTCTTCACCTACTACTTCTAAATATATTTGTTTAAAATCACTAGTAATTTGCATCATATCCTCACTAGTTAGGTCAATATCAGATTTTAAGTTATGATTTTTTTTATATTGATCTAGGTGTCTTTCAAATTTTTCTTTTGAATAACCTTTAACTACATCTGCAAACATCATTATTAAACGACGATATGAATCATATACAAACCTTTTATTATTAGAAATACATGAAAAACTAGCAGCTATTTCATCATTCATTCCTAAATTTAAAATAGTATCCATCATTCCAGGCATACTCGCTCTAGACCCACTTCTAACACTTACAAGTAATGGATTACTAGTATCCCCAAATTTTTTATTAGTTATACTTTCTAATGATTCAATTTTATTTAATATTTCTTCTTCAATTATTTTAGGTAAAGTAGCATTGTTTTCATAATATTTTTGACAAACATTTGTTGTTATGGTAAATCCACTAGGTACTGGAAGCCCTAAATTAGTCATTTCTGCTAAATTTGCTCCTTTTCCTCCTAATAATTCACGCATATCTTTATTTCCTTCATTAAATAAATAAACATATTTTTCCATTTTTTTATCTCCTATCGTTACATTAATTATAACAACCAAAAAAACTTAGGACAATTATATGCCCTAAGTTTGACAAAAAATGTACAAACTAACGATTATTCCTAGGATGAGTCTTCAAATAAACATTTCGTAATCGTTCATTAGAAACATGAGTATAAATTTGTGTAGTCGACAAAGATGAGTGTCCTAATAATTCTTGTACACTTCGAAGATCCGCACCATTATTTAGCAAATGAGTTGCAAAACTGTGACGAAAAGTATGAGGGGTTACATTTTTTTTAATTTCTAATTCTTTCATAATTTTTGCAATTATCTGCGCAATTCTCCTTGGTGTCAAAGAGCCACTTTCTCTAGATACTAATAAAAATTCACTTACTTTCAAACCTAAAATATTTTCTCTTTCTTTTAGATATTCTTGCATAGTATCTTTAGTATACTCTCCAAAATATACAATCCTTTCTTTTGAACCTTTACCAAGTATTCTAATACTTTTTTCTTCACAATTTATATCTTTTAATTTAATACTAGCTAATTCACTAACACGACATCCAGTATCATATAATAATTCTAATACTAATAAATCTCGATTCGTATAAATATTTTTTTGATAATTTTCATTATCAGAAAACGTTAAAATATTTTCTATATCAATTTCTGTTAGAAAGTTAGGAAGTTTCTTTTCTAATTTAGGATTATGAATACTATTAAATATATTTTTTCCTATCTTTTCTTTTCTAACTAAAAAATTGTAAAAACTTCTCAAAGTACTTAAATTTTTAGAAATGCTAGTATTTTTATACTTTCGTTTATCTAAATCTTTCAAATACTGTCTGACAATATCTTTATTAACACTTAAGTAGTTTATTCCATTCGCTTCCAAATACTCTTTATATTTATTTAACTCAATTATATACGAATTTAATGTATTACTACTATAATTCAATTCTATTTGCAAATAAGAAATGAACTCATCAATAACTTTTCTCATTAACGAGTTCTTTCTTCATCAGGAATTAAATAACTATTATCTTCTTTATCTATGTAATTAACTTTTAAATAATACTTTGCCCTACCATAAAAAATTCTCAATTGTTTATCTTTCATCCTTATTAAATCTATATATTTAATTCCCGGAAAAGCTTCTTGAATAATAGTAATCATTTGCCTTTTAAAATCTGTTTCAACAAATTCACGATCCCTTTCATCTATTAAAGCTTGACTAAAATAACCCATAACATCACCATTTTCATTTAATTTTAATATTTTTATTATATCATAACTTTAAAACAAATGGTCTATCACTTGTTCCATCACTTTCATTTTCAATTATTACACTTGATTCTAGATATACAACTGGGTGAACTAATACATACGATTGATTAGAATTATTATAAACTATTGAACCTCCTGGATATATGTTAAACATGTTCATATTATCATAATAAGAATATGGTGTAATAGTCCACTGATCATAAACGTTAAAAAACCAATTATTACTATAACAATCGACTAAATTTTCATCACGACCTTGCCATGTACGATTCCAATTAAATATAGAAGTATTTAAGCAAGTATCTCTATTTGTTGTGCTTCCCCCTCCTGTTGCATATCCGTAATCACTTGGATACATTAAAGCAACTTTTCCTGTCCATTTCGTTGCATGACCACTATACACTTCTTCTCCTCTTTCTCTTTCATAAAACATTTTTGCAGTTACATCTTCACATGTAATACTTCCTCCTAAATTCCATACTGATTCACTTATCATTTCTTTAGCTTCATTTATTAAGCCTGTATTTTCAAAACTATTTGTTCGATTATAATAATCTCCTTCATTTAATAACGTTTTTAATGAACTTGTACTCCAATCATTTATATTTGATGAATTCCATGCATAATTACCTATACTCTCACTTCTTATTAGTTTGACTTTATCTTCTTTTGTTCCATCAGGATTCTCTATATCTTTCATTACTCCTATTATTCGCCATAATTCATTATTAAATTGAACATAATTGTTTGGATCTTTCCCAATGTATCTTAGATTACCATAATCATCTTCTA
>CANPJT010000031.1 GCA_947574255.1 uncultured Mycoplasmatota bacterium | reverse complement strand
CTCTTTTATTTTTATATACTTATTATAACATCTTCATATATTAATACAATAAAAAAGAACTATTATTTAGTTCCTTTAATGACTTCTATTGCATTACGCATTTTTATATCATATTTAACAACATCCAAACTTCCATAAGCTTTTAGTAACTCTTCTTTAGAAATACCATAGTTTGATGCCATTTCTTCCGCTTGTTCTTCAGCCTCTTTATCACTTACTTCAATTTTTTCTACTTCAGCAACTTTTTCTAACAAATAACGATATTTAATTCTTTTAATTGCTTCTGGTTCCATTTGTTCATGTAATTTTTCATGAGTTATTCCAGTAAATTCACTATATTGTTCAATAGTTAAACCTTGCATTCTTAATTGATCTTCAAACTGATGAATCATACGATGAATTTCATCATCAATTATTTCTGGATTAATATCAATTTTCATATTTTCACTAGCTTTAGCTAAACAATCTTCAATATATTTATCTTCTATATCTGTTTCTTTACGAGATTTAATTAATTCTTTTATTTTATTTTCTAACTCTTCTTTAGTTTTTACATCATCATAACCTAAATCTGCATAAAATTCTTCATTTAATTCAGGTAATACACGAGTTTTAATTTCATTAATTTTTACTGTAAATTCTACTTCTTTATTTTTTAACTCTTCAGTATAATTTTCTGGAAAAGTTAAATTTAATTTTTTCTCATCTCCAACTTTTAGTCCAACAAGACCATCTTCAAAACCAGGAATAAATGTATTTGATCCAATCTCTAATGGATAATTTTCACCACTTCCACCATCTAATTCTTTACCATCAACAATTCCTTTAAAATCAATTACCGCTGTATCTCCTACTCCAACTTTACTTCCCTCGTCTTTAACTTTTATTTCGGCATATTTAGTTCTTAAAGCTTCAATTTCTGCTTCAATTTCTTCTTTTGATACTTTTGCTTCCTCTTTTTTTATTTTTAAATTTTTATATTCTCCTAATGTAACTTCAGGAGCAGTAATTATCGTAAATTCAAAAGCAACTTCTTTTTCATTTATATTTTTAACATCCAGTTTTGGTTCACAAACTGGAACGGCTTTTGTTAATTTTAATACTTCTTGATAAGCTTTTTCAGCAGCTAGATCTACAGCATCAGGATATAAAGATTCAATTCCAAACTTTTTAATAAAAATATCTTTTGGGGCTGAGCCTTTTCTAAAACCATCTATTTTTACTTCCTTATTTTTTTTCTTAAAAGCTTTATCTAAACATTTAGACCAATCATTACCTTCAAGTTTAATTTCTTTTACAACTACATTCTTCATAAATATTTCCTTTCAATTACGTTTTATTATACCTAAGCTAATAATAAAAATCAAATCTTTTAATTATCAAATAAAATAAAAAAACTGTAAATTCTACAATTTTCTTACGCTATATTTGTAATAGTTACTGTAAAATTTCCATTAGGAGAATTTACTTCAACTGTTTCATTTTTTTTATGTCCAACAATTGCTTTTCCAATTGGACTTTCATTTGAAATTTTATTAGCAAAAGGATCAGCTTCCAAAGAACCAACTATTCTATATTCTTCAACTTCTCCATCATCATAAGTAATTGTTACTACACTACCTACATTTACACTATCCGATTTAGTCGCATCCGCTATTGTTGAATGCTCTAATTTATATTCTAATTCTTTTATTCTCGCTTCTAATTGAGCTTGTTCATTACGAGCAGCATCATAATCACTATTCTCTGATAAATCCCCTAAAGCTCTTGCATCTTTTAATGCTTTAATAACTTCTGGTCTCTTTTCTGTTTTTAACATATTAAGTTCTTGCTCTAATTCAAGATATCCATCAGCCGTAAGCATAATATTTTCAACTTGTTTCATATTTCCACCTTCTAAAAATACCAGTACTAAGAATACTATAAAAAGTTTTGTTTGTCAAACACTTTTAATCGCATCATATCGTACTTTTCTAATTTAAAATTTACTTTTAATTTTATAATCATTCTTGGATGATTAGCCACTTCTATTTTTTCATTATTTTCATTCATAATCTCTTCTATAAGATATGAATATGTTTCATGATTAGGTCCAAAAAATTGAACCATATCTCCAATCTTAAAATAATTTCTCTCTTCTAAAACAACAATTTTATTATATGCATCATAAGATAAAACTATACCTAAAAAGTCTTGATTAGATACTTCATTACGTCCTAAAAAATATTGTTCATTAGCACTTGGCAGTTTGTTTATAAACTGAGGTATAGAATCTCGGTTAGCACAGCGATTTAAAACTGCCAAATAATATTTACTTTCTTTTTCAGTTAAACTATTACTATTTATTTTATCTATTATTCTCCGATAAGCTAAAATAACAGTCGCTATATAATAAATGCCTCTCATCCTACCCTCAATTTTAAAAGAATTAACTCCTGAATTCATCATTGCTCTTATATATTCTATTAAATTTAAATCTTTTGGTGTCATACTAAATATTTGATTGATATTAGGTATTTGAAATATCCATCTACATATTTGGGCACAACCACCTCGATTAGCATCTCTGTTAGTACAATAATTTGATAAAACACAACGCCCACTAAAGCTTGTACACATTGCTCCATGAATAAAACACTCTAATTCTAAATTAGTTTTCTCTTTTATATCTTTAATATCTTCTAGGCTTGCTTCACGTGCTAGTACCAATCTTGTTACTCCATATTTTTTATAATAAAGCCCTGACTCTCCATTTAAAATACTTGCTTGAGTAGAAACATGTACCTCTAAATTCAAATTTAGTTCTTGACACTTTCTAATAACTAAAATATCACTCGCAATAATAGCATCAACATTAATACTATCTAAATATAATAAGTACTCTTCTAAATCATTTAATTCTTCATTATGAAAAATAATATTTACTGTTACATATAATTTTTTATTAAGATTATGGGCAATTAAAACTGCTTCCTTTAATTCTATTAAAGAAAAATTATTAGCATTAGCCCTTAAACCAAACTTCTTACCTGAACAATAAACTGCATCAGCCCCATAAAAATAAGCAATTTTTAACTTTTCTAAATCCCCAGCTGGAGCTAATAATTCAATACTCTCCATTTATTTTTCCTCTTTCAACTGATAATACGTTTTACAATGCAAAAAACCATCGCCACTTAAATCATCAATATCTTCCTCTTTAATTATTTTTTCTATTAACGATAAGGATAAATCAATTGGATTAATATAGTAATATAATACATTTTCATGAATAATATTTCGATAATCAATAAACTTTTGATTATACAAAACTGTTCCATAATCATTTTCAATCGCTAAAAAGTTATTATTTGAAATTGGTTCATTTAATAAAACCTTATTTTTCTTTTCTAAATTAAATTTTTCTGAAAAATTAGTTAATAATTTTCTTCTTGAATACATCACATTTACTAGCATAAAAAATGGAATAACTAGTGGTTTACTAGCATTATCTAAAATAACTTTAATTTCTTCTAATGTGATATCTGTACTTATTAAAACGCTATCAACATCTTCTAAATAATAATTAATCGAACGATAATTAGTTGTATTATGATTCTGCATATATATAAGCTCTAAATCTATTTTTAATTTTTTAACTAAATTTATAATTCCAAAATCAGTAAAACAAATTCCTTTAATATTTTGAGAAAGATTTTTCAAAACATTTTCTAACTTTTTGATTGCCTCTTTATCTAAAATTCTATTTATATAAATAAAAGAATTATCTACATCAATTTCTGAAAGCGAATAAGTATTTAAAAAGCCTACAGACAATTCCTTTATAGGAAAAAGAAAGTTAACATTATTAACTTTCAATTCTTTTATATGATTGTTAGTTACAGTTATCAAAAATTTTTTTGAATTATTTTTTTCTTTTGCTAACACTTATTCCATCACCAATATCAATAAATTCAGTTTCAAATTCATCATTATTTTTTAAAAAATCAATATAGCTTTCAATTTTATCAACAATACCTCGTAAATTTTTACTTTCAATTGTTTCTTTTTTTCCTACATATCCATGAAATTTTAAATTATCTGTAATAATTACTCCATCAGGTGCTAAAAAATACTTAAATTTTTCAAAAAACTTTTTATATTGTCCTTTTGCTGCATCTATAAAAATTAAATCATAAGTAACACCTGTCAGATTAACTTCTAAAGCATCTTGAAAAACTACATTAACTTCTTTTTCTAATCCGCATTTTTTAACATTTTTTAAGCATTCCATATAACGTGTTTCATCACGTTCAATAGTTGTTACTTTTACTTCTTTACTACTAGATGCCATTAGTATTGCCGAGTATCCAATAGCACTTCCAATCTCTAAAATACTTTTTACATTATTCAATTTAATATATTTCATAATATATGCAATTGATTCTGTTTCAATAATTGGTACATTTTTTTCTTTTGCATACTTTTCCATTTCTAAAATATGTTGTTTCATTAAAAATCATCCTACTTTTCTTTGTATGTCTATAAATTCTTCATAAGTATTTGCAAAAAATACTTCATGAGTTTCTATATTTGCATAAAAATAAATATAGTCTGTATCACTTGGATTTAAAACCGCTTTTATACTTTCTAATGAAGGATTACATATAGGACCTACTGGTAATCCTGTATTATTTATATTTCTAGTATTATATGGGTTATTACTATTTAAGTCATTAATTGTAAGCTCTTCACCTAAAGTCTTTTGAACTGCATAATAAGTAGTTACATCCATACCTAAATTCATCCCCATGTTTAATCTTTTATAAATTACTTGAGCAACTGTTTGTCTATCACTTTCTTTTACAGCTTCTAATTCTGCAATTGAAGCCATTGAAAGAATATCATGAATTGAATAATCGCTATTTATTTCAATACTACCAAGTTTTGCTTTAGTATTATCCAAAATAAGTGTTATAACATCTTCAACACTTGCATTTTCTAAAAACTCATATGTATCTGGAAATAAATAACCCTCAAGTGCATAATAAATATTATCATTTAAAATAGCTTCTGTCAAAAAATCATATTTTTCAATTAACTTTTGCATAAATTCTTTACTTTCAAAAACTGCTTTAACATCACTTTTAGAAATACCCATCTTAGAAGAAATTAAATCAATATAATCATTAATATTCTTCCCTTCTACAAAGGTTATTGATATTGTATCTAATTTTACATCTCCTTTATAGATTTTACTAATAATTTTCTTTACTCCCATATCTCTTGATAAAGTATAAGTGCCAGCTTGAAGCATTAAATCTTTATTTAAAACCAAATATGCCAATGTTCCCATTTTACTCTTGACTAAACCTGCACTTTTTAAATCATCCACAATTTCTATTTTACTTACTCCTTCTTGAACTTCAAAAGTAACTATTTCTTTATCATCAAAACCTTTTAAACTCCAAAAATAAAATCCTAAAGTACTGGCTATCAAAATTATAATTATTAATAAAATAATTAAAAATACTAATACTCCTTTTTTTAATCTAATTTTTTTCATCCATTAATCCCTCCAATTTTGCTAAAAGAGTTTCAATAGTATTCCACTCTTCTTCAGTTTCAATTGGTAGTAAATCTTTTCTAGACCCCGTTTTATCATAAACATTTGCATATACCTTTAATAAACCATCCTCTTTTTCTTTATCAGTATAAATTATATAACTTTTTTTAGTTTGATCTGAATCAAATTTGTAAATAATTTCATATTCTTTTTCTTTTCCTTTGTTGTCTTTTGCTAAAAAAACTTTATTATTTATATCCACTTTTTATCCCTTCTTTCTCTTTAAATACGTTTCTAAAATTATAGATGCTGCATAAGAATCAATTACTTTTTTTCTTTTTTTTCTACTTGTATCTGTTTGAATTAATATATTTTCTGCTTCTAAAGTCGATAATCTTTCATCAATAAGTATTATAGGTAAATCAAAATTATCTTCTAAAATTAATTTAAATTTATCTGTTCTTTTTACTGCTTCTCCTATAGTATTATTCATATTTTTTGGATATCCTAAAATAAATTTTCCAATATTTTTTTCTTCTACAATTTTTTTTAATTCTTCAATTAGTTCATTATAATCGCAAAAATACAATGTTTTATAAGGACTGGCAATTGTATTAGTCTTATCAGTTAAAGCCAGACCAAGAGTCTTTGTCCCTAAATCAAGTGCTAAATATCTCATTTTAAAAACTCTTCTAATAAAAATGCAATTATAAGCTCACGGTCTATTTCTTTAATTGAATTACGAGCATTTTTATAATTTGATATATAACTAGCTTGTCCAGTTGAAAGATATCCAACTAATTGATTAAGTGGATCATATCCTTTTTCTAATAAAGCTTTATAGACTTCCTTTATGGTATATTCAATCTGAGCTTGCTTAAACAAAGCAACATCAAAAAGGCACGTTTCATCCATGATTATTCACCTTCTATACTAAATTAATTTTAACAAAATATTTCAAATATTACAAGAAAAGAAAAAAGTAAGAAAAATCTTACCTTAAACTTTAACTTAATAATCTATTTCAATTCAAAAGGATTATTACTAGAGCCAATTGCTTTACTTGAAATTGATATTGATACATTTAAATCTAAATAAACAACAGGAGAAATTGAGCCCAAATTACCTACACCCCAATTATTTACATAGCTCATTATGCTCATACTTCGAATATTATTTGATGGGTACGGAGTAATTGACCACTGTCTACTACTAATACTATATAACCAATTATTATTTTTACAATCACTTACTGCACCCTTTTGCCATTCATACAATGAAGTATTTAAACATGTATATCTACTAGTTGTATTACCTCCACTTGTTGCATATCCATAATCTGATGGATATATTAACCCCACTTCTCCTATCCATTTTGTTGCATGTCCATTAAATGCTTGTGTTCCTCTTTCACTTTCATAATACATTTTTGTAGTTACATCTTCATATGTACTACTTCCTCCTAAATTCCATACTGTTTCACTTATCATGCTTCTGGAAGCACTATTTAATCCTATTTCACTAAAATCTACTTCTGTTTCAGAAAAATTGCTAGTTGTAGCAGCATTTGGTTCGTAACCTTTTGTCCTATTATAATAACTTCCCGGTTTTTTAAATATTTTTATACCATTTTGATCTAATACGTATTCATCACTATCAACTGTATAATTACTTGGTATCCTACTTTCAGGATTTAACATCATCATGAGTTGGCTATCACTCCAATCATTACTTCCGCTATTACTTGTTGATGAGCCAACACTAGGTTGTTTATAATCCCATGAATACTCTCCTATACTTTCGCTTCTTATTAATTTGACTTTATCATCTTTGGTTCCATCTGGATTCTCTATATCTTTCATTACTCCTATTATTCGCCATAACTCCCCATTAAATGATACATAATTGTTTGGATTGGCTCCTATATATCTTAAATTACCAAAGTCATCTTCTACTAACTCTTCTGATTCTAAACTAGTTAAGTATTCTATTAAATTTTGGGATAAATCTGTTTCAAATCCTATCTTTACACTATATACTTTTCCTTGCTCACTATCTTGAGGGTTTTCTGGATCATTTTCATATTCTACTATTAAGATATATG
>CANPJT010000030.1 GCA_947574255.1 uncultured Mycoplasmatota bacterium | reverse complement strand
GTTTTTATACTATTTGATAAATTTAGTCTATCAGTCTCATTTGGTAAAGAATTAAGTACAATAACCTTATTTTGATCAAATTCCATAAATGCTAATGCTTGCTCAATTAAGCTAATATTTGTCATCGAATTTATAATTTTCATCTTGTTTGGATCATATTTTAGGTGTTTAAGTCCTTCTAATTTTAATTGTTCATTACTAAATGTGTTTATTACTTTTTCTTTATATCCATCGTCATATAGATATTTTAATAATGACAATCTAACATTTTCATCTACTAAATTCATTATATATTTAAATTTATCACTATCTATCAATTTACTTAATTGCTGTTCATAATTAATAACATCCATACTAAGCACCTCTATCCACATTACCTTATAAATATATTCTACCATAAAACAACAAATTTTCGAGATATTAAGACAAATTTGGGCTAAAATACTATTAGAGATTGATATTTTATATATCAAATCGTTAAGAAGTGAAAAAGTTGTAGATATCTACACCATTCGCTCCATTGAGATAATTACTCACACCTTCGTGTGAGTTTTATATTATAAAAATATCCTATGTCGCTCGTTGATATGGGATTTTTTCATGTATGAAAGGAGAATTTATAAATGAAAATAATCATAGATTAAAGAAAAACTTATGAAGATACCTAAAATATCAAAACTACATATTGAATTTGTAAATGGGAAGAATATTCATTTTTATAAAACTAACCTTTCAATCAATGAGCCACACAAAATTATTATTAGTAGCGATTCACATTATAATCATAAAAACGAAAATAACACTAAAATATATCATTGTAAGATTGGAGAACAGTTGGCCTTAGAAGCTGAAAAAATACATTTAATAATCTAGGTTTAAAGAATCTTATTGATAAAGTAAATCTTGTTACTCAAGTTGATGAAGATATAACATTTGATGGTTTAATTAGCTTCAATAAAAAAAGAGCTTGAACTTATGCAAATCTTGAAAAAAGAATATAATTGTAAATAGTGTTTAATTTATTATGTTTTAGTAAATTAAACATAATGTTACTAATAAAACTATCACTTCTCAAGACTTATATAATATGAAATTAACCCTTATTTTATATCAAGTTGAATGTTTGTAATTTATTTTTTTATTAAATATTCTTTTGGCTTCTTTACATCTTTCTCATCATAACCAAAAATATATGGCTTTACTTTAAATAGTTATGGCATCAGAAAATACTTTTGGTTTACTTGATTCAAACGGCTTCTCCATATCAAAATAACAATCGATCCTTTCTCTAATATTCATATATTCATTACAATCTATTATAATTATATTATTATTTCTAATAAAATAATTTAATTCACTAATTTTCTTTTTTATATTTTCATAAAAATTATCGGTTAAAAATTCTCTAATATATTTTGATTAGCAATTATTCTTATTATTATAAGCTGAGTCTTATATATGTTTTTATATTTTTTTTACAATATCTGGAATTATAAGGTCAATATTACCAAAACCTTTTACACCAGTCATAATAATATTTATAACACTATTTTTAAAATTATGTTTTCTAAGATTACCAAATAAATTAGTATTTAAAAAAATTAAAAAAGCAATAAATTTTATTTTATTACTTTTCAATATCAACAATTAATCCCTTATAATATTTCCATGCTAGTACTTTAAGAGCAGCATTGTCAATTAAAGTTTCACTTATAGTTTGGCTATTTACTGAATTCTTAATTTCATTTATTGCATCACTATACTCTGTTGCAATTATTAAATCATTTCCTGCAAGTAATGCTTTTGTATACTTATTAGCAATTGTAGCAGTTGCTCCCATATCTAAATCATCTGTTATTATTACTCCATTAAATTTTAATTGATTACGAAGTAAATTATGAATACTTGTAGATAATGATGCAGGATTTGTAGAATCAAGACTAGAAACTATATTATGACTTACTAAAACTGCTTCGGCTCCTGCTTCTATTCCAGATTTAAATGGTGGCAGATCATTTTTTAAAAGATCTTCATAACTTCTTGTATCTGTTGCTGATGCTATATGTGTATCAGTATTATTACCATATCCTGGGAAATGTTTTAAAGAATAAGATACTCCAGTATTTTTACTTGCTTCAATTACAGTTTTAGCATAATCAGAAGTTAAGGCAGTATCTTGTTTAAGTGTTCGTTCATACATATAAGCATTTGGATCAGTTGATACATCAACAACTGGTGCCAAATTTAAATTTAATCCTAGGTTTTTTAAAATTCCACTTTTAGCTATAGTATCTTGTTTAATTAAAGATAGTCCTCCTTCATCATATAAAGCACTAGGAGATTTAAATGGAGATGTTACAAGATTATTATTACTACTAATACGTACTATTTTTCCTCCTTCTTCATCAACAGATGTTAAAAGTCCTATTTTAGAGATGACTTGAACATTATTAATCATATTCTTAACACTTTCTTCATTTTTATCTTTAAAATCTTTTTCATAAAAGACAAATCCAGAAGGTTTATAATCATTAATTATAACACTCGCTTTTGCTTCATCATATCTAATTAAAAATAATTGACCTATTTTTTCATCTAAAGATAAAGTTTTTAATTTGTTTGTTGCTTTTTCATAAAAAGCTGCAAATAAATCATTTTCATTAATTTCTGATGTTGTAACTTCCATTACTTGATAATCAATTATTTTATTATCTTGTTGCTCAGTATTTTTATTTAGTACACCTAAATAATTTAAAACTACTTTATCACCTATACCTGCATTTACATTTTCACTTTTGAAAGTATAAATAATATCTTCATCATCTTGAATAGTTAATTGTTTTTCATTTTTAGCAATTATTCTTCCACTAATACTTCCTGTTTCTAACTCCTTTTTAGGAGAATTAAATACTACAAAACTTGAAATAGCGACAACTAAAAGAATGCTACACCCTATTATTATTCTTTTCATTTCTTCACCTGTTAAAATATATTCAATTAAAATTATAATATTCAAAATAAAAAATGGTGCTGGAAACAAGACTCGAACTTGCGACCTACGCGTTACGAGGGCGTTGCTCTACCAACTGAGCTATTCCAGCAAAATAAAGTACTTTAGACTTTTTTTATATCAATATTATATAAAAGTTTTAAATCATTGTAAATTATTTATAACTTTAAATTAGATAAATTGATTAAAAAAATTAATAAAAATTATTGCTAAAATAAAAGCTAATAAATTAGAAAAAAAATATTTTTTAACGAAATATTAACTATAATAATTAAAATAATTAGATTATATCTTAAAAGAAGATTCAAAATCAATCATTTTCTTATCTCTTTTTCTTATATCAAAAAACCACACCTTTGAGTGCAGTTTCATTTTTTAATTTAGGAAATTTATTAAAATTTAAATTATTAATACTTGTATTTATTATTAACGCCACCTTAACTTTTTAACTAAGAGTAAATGGGTTTGTTATTGTTCCTTCACCATTACTTCCAATCATTACATTTGAATTTAAATATACTACTGGTACTACTTTGTTATTAAAAGTAGCGGTTATAGAACTTAAAACCATATCAAAGTAAATTACTTGATTATTATTAGAAGATATTAATGGCGTAAGTGTCCAGTAAGTAGATGAAAGATCCATTATCCAAATAGAACGATAACAATCGTTCCCATCCCAATTATTTGTTACTGTATCCAAACATGTATTTCTATTACTTTCTACCGCATAACCATAATCACTTGGATATATTAATCCAACATTCCCTGTCCATTTGGTTGGTCTTCCGCTTGACACTGCGGTACCTCTTTCTGCTTCATAAAAATCTTTTACCTTTAATGTATCATAACTAGTTGTCCCTCCTAAATTCCACACTGATGTACTTATCATATTTTTTGCTTTATTTGTTAATCCTGTATTTTCAAAACTATTTGTTCGATTATAATAGTCTCCAGAATTTAGTATTTTTTGTAATGAACTTTTTTCCCAGTCATTTGTATTTGATGAATCCCATGCATAATTTCCTATACTTTCACTTCTTATTAGTTTGACTTTATCCGACTTGCTTCCATCGGGATTCTCTATATCTTTCATTACTCCTATTATTCGCCATAATTCTCCATTAAATTGGACATAATTGTTGGGATTTTTTCCAATATATCTTAAATTTCCAAAGTCATCTTGTACTAGTGCACTTGATTCTAAATTGGTTAAATATTCTATTAAATTGGTTCCGCTTTTAAAGTCAATATTACATTTTATTTTTTTAGCACCATTAGAAACTATATTTATTATTCCCCAACTAGTTGCATCCCACTATTGTAAAAGCTAATTCTATATCTCCGCTACTAAAATCTGGTATTTTTCCTTGAAGAATGTTATATGATTTTTGATTTTGATAGAGAGCATAACTCCTATATAAAATTATTCCTGTAATTGCAATAAACAAAAAAACAATTCCACTGATTATATATGTTTTCTTTTTTTTGTTTTTATCAAATCTTTTTAAATTCATTTTTCATCCCTCTTTTTAATTTGTTCTTTCCTATTCTGTTTAAAATTATAACATTTCATAACTTATTTGACAATATATTTTTGAATGACAAAGTTTTCTAACGATATGTCGTTAAACAAAAAAATAAAAGAAGAAATTTTAGCTATTTTTCTTCTTTTTTAGGTTTTGGTAAAACGTCTTTTCTAGATAAATTTAGTCTTCCTCTATTATCTATTCCAAGTGATTTTACCGTAATTAAATCTCCAGCTTTAAATAAATCTCCAGCTTTATCAACTCTCTTGTGATCTAGTTGAGACACATGTACTAATCCTTCACAACCTGGCCATAATTCAACAAAGCAACCAAATTCTTCAACTTTAACAACACGTCCAGTGTAAATTTCGCCATCAATTACTTCTCTTACAACATCTAAAATCATTTCTTTAGTTTTAGCAATTATTTCTGGATCTGTATGATAAATAATTACACGTCCATCATCTTCTAAGTCAACTTTAACAGCATATTTATCATTTACGGTATTAACATGACTGGCGTCTAATATAATTTTAGTAATCATTTCGCCCCCACGTCCAATGACATCTTTGATTTTTTCAGGATCAATTTTAAAAGTATCAATTTTTGGAGCGTATGGAGATAATTCTTTTCTTGGTTTATCTATACAATCATACATAACATCTAATATTTCTAAACGAGCTTTTTTAGCTTGAGCAAGTGCTTCTTTTAAAATATTTTTAGTAACTCCTTTGATTTTTATATCCATTTGAAGAGCACAAACTCCATCACGAGTTCCAGCAACTTTAAAGTCCATATCTCCCATATGATCCTCAATACCAGCAATATCAGTTAAAATAGTATATTTTTCACCATTTGATATTAAGCCCATGGCAATTCCAGCTACTGGCTTTTTTATTGGCACTCCCGCTGCCATTAATGACATACATCCAGCACATATAGTAGCTTGAGAACTTGAGCCATTACTTTCTAATATTTCACTTACAACACGAATAGTATAAGGAAATTCTTCTTCACTTGGAATGACTTGAGCAAGTGCTCTTTCACCTAAAGCTCCATGTCCAATTTCTCTCCTTCCAGGTGCTCCATAGCGACCCGTTTCTCCTACTGAAAATTGTGGGAAATTATAATGAAGCATAAAACGCTTAGCATCTTCAATTCCCAGGCCATCAAGTATTTGGTGTTCTCCAATAGCACCTAGAGTTGTAATAGCAAGACTTTGAGTTTCACCCCGAGTAAATAAAGCACTCCCATGAGTTCGCGGAAGTAAATCTACCTGAGCATCAAGAGAACGTATTTCATCCATTTTTCTTCCATCGGGACGAATTTTTTCTTCTGTTATTAATCTTCTTACTTCATCTGATTCAATCATATCTGTTATTTTGCGAACATTTTTTAATATTTGCTCAATATTTTCATCTTCAGCATATATCTCGGCAAAATTCTCAACAGTTCTAGTTTTAACTTCTTCAATATGTTGATAACTTTCTAATTTGTCTTTTATTTTTATAGCAGCTAGCATATCTTTAGTAGCGTATTCACGTACTGATTTTTCTAATTCTTCATTAATTGTTGCAATAGCAAGTTCTTTTTTTTCAATACCAATTTCAGAAATGATCTGTATTTGAAATTCACATAATTTTTTAATCTGCTCATGACCAAACATGATAGCATCTAACATATCTTTTTCGCTTAATTCTTGAGAACCTGCTTCAACCATACATATAGCATCAATAGTTCCTGCTACAGTTAAATTCAAAGAACTTTTTTCTAATTCTTCTATAGTTGGATTAATAATAAATTCTTTACCAATTTTTCCTACTACTACTCCCGCAACAGGTCCATCAAAAGGAATATCACTTATACCTAAAGATAAACTAGATCCAAATAAAGAGGCCATGATGGGAGAGTTATCTTGATCGACAGATAAAATTGTGTTGATAACTTGAATTTCATTTCTTAAGTTTTCATTAAACATGGGTCTTATTGGTCGATCAATAAGTCTTGCCGCAAGAGTAGCTTCATCAGTAGGTCTACCCTCTCTTTTAATAAATCCTCCTGGTATTTTTCCTACTGAATATAATTTTTCCTGATATAAAACAGTCAAAGGAAAAAAATCTGATGTGATAGTATTTTTTCCCATAACACAAACCGATAACACAACTGTGTCTCCAAAACGAATTAAAACTGAACCATTTGTTTGCTTAGCTAATTCTCCTGTTTCTACAATTAGTTTTCTTCCTGCTAATTCTAATTCATATATTTTTTTCATTTTTCCTCCAAAGTTAGAAAAAAGACACTTAAAAATTAAGTGCCTTATTTTCTTATATTTAATTTTTTAATTAAGTTTCTATATGCAACTACATCATTTTCTTTTAAGTAATCTAATAGTTTTCTTCTTTTACCAACCATCATTAAAAGTCCTCTTTTAGAATGAAAGTCATGAATGTGAACTTTTAAATGTTCTGTTAAGCTATTAATTTTTTTAGTTAAAATTGCAACTTGAACTTCAGTTGATCCACAATCTTTTTCATTCTTACCGAACTCTTTAATAATTTCTGCTTTTTCTTCTTTTGTTATTGTCATTATTTTTTCCTCCTTTTTTATAAAATTGGTTTAAACCTAGTAAGAAAATCGAGGTATTTCCTAACCAAGAATAAACTTCTTGTTAAATTATATTATAATAATATTTAAAATGCAACATATTGTTTAAATAAAATAAAAAATATTTTTAAATTATAAAATCTAATTTTATTTACTGGTCTATAAAGTTCATATACTGTTAATCCGTTAACGATACATCGTTATTTTTTTTATACTTTTTTGTTTTATTTCTAAAATATTGAATATATCATCTAATAAATTACATATATCTTCATCATCATTACTATTTTCTACACTACCATCTGGATAAATATTAAAATATGATGTAGTAAACTCAATTAAATTGTTATAGTGAATTTTAATATTAGAGCTTTCTAATTGCTTATACAATTACTAACTGAAAAAATCATAATATTGAAGAAATTCATATAAAAAAGGGGATAGTATTTTTATATCTATATTATTATTTTCTATCATCCACAATAAAATATCTAAACATTTATAAGAATTATTAAGTTTAATCAATGTAATTTTATGTGGTGGAATTGTAATATTACTAAAAGTGTGCATATTCCAATAATCCATCTTTTTACTACTCATCTTATGTTGTTTAGCATATACCATTTTTAATAATTTTCTATTAAATTTTTGGGCTTTTACTTCGTCTATATCTTTATAAGAAAAATCTTTTTCTTCTTCTAAATCCAATAAAAGAAAACAACTATTATCTAATATTTCTTTCATAATTTTAAATGACTTAATTTTAAATGGCTTAAACTTGAATTCAAACCAAACTACTATATTAACAATAATTGCTATAAAATGATGAATTAATGGCAAACGCATTATAAAAGTACAAAAACGATAAAATGGTATATCTGCTTTTTCACCTGGTAAATCAGT
>CANPJT010000029.1 GCA_947574255.1 uncultured Mycoplasmatota bacterium | reverse complement strand
AGATTTTTAATTTCTTCTTGAGGGGAAAACGAAAAATACTAAAAGTAAGTCTCAAAAGCGAATTGATACTTTTTATAGAAAAAGCTAAAAAAGAAAAGAGTTCTCAAACTCGCTTGAGAACTACCATTTAATCAATGGTGTACCCGGAGGGATTCGAACCCCCGATCTGCAAGTTCGTAGCCTGCCATTCTATCCAACTAAACTACGGGTACATATAAAATATGACTTTGGTATGAAATTTATAATTAGAGGAATTTCACGGAAAACATTTAAACCAATTCTTAGAAATCTCTAAATTCAATATTTATAAGTTTTAGAGTCGCATTTTGTAGCTTGTAACTCTATCTAACTAATTATGAGTACATATAAAATTATCATTTTGTATATATATAACTTATGTATATTATACTTTCTTCTATTATATTTTTCAAGTATATTTCACATTTTTTCAAAATTTCCTTAACTCTAATTTTCTTATTTATATACTTTAATTAATTTAATAAGATGTATGCAGTACTCTGTTTTAATTTTTATTACTTTTTTCGTATATATTTAAAATTTGATTCGTATATGTTCCATCTTCATTATAAACAATTAATGGTTCATCAATTTTTAAATACTCTCCTCCATTTTTTACTGCTTTTACTAATACTCCGTTTGGTGCTTTATTTATTTTTGGATATATAAACTGTATTTCTTTTGGTTCTAATTTATATTTTCTTAAATATTCAAATATATCTATTATTCTTTCTGGTCTATTTATCATATAAAATGTTCCATAGTCTTTTAACTGTTTTCCTGCAACTCTTATAAAATCTTCTAATTTAGCTGTTATTTCATGCCTTGAAATCATTTTTATACTATTTTGATTTACTATCCCAGTTTCTTTCTTTTTATATGGTGGATTTGTTATTACTATATCATATTTAGATTGTTCAATTTGATTTATATCTTTATTGATTATTTCTACATTTTCTTCTAAGTTATTCAATTTTATACTTCTTTGTGCCATTTCCGCAACTTCTTTTTGTATTTCTACAGCTGTTATTTTTGAATTTTCTATTTTTTTAGATAGTAATATTGCTATTATTCCTGTACCTGTTCCTAAATCTAATATTTTACTTCCAGTCTTCTCTTTTTTTGCAAAATTTGCTAATATTACACTATCCATTCCAAAACAGAACCATTCTTTATTTTGAATTATTTTTAATCCTTTATATTCTAAATCATCTATTCTTTCATTCTCTTTTAATTCTATCTCCATCTTATCCTCACATATTAATTTTTCTAGGAATATTATATATTAAAATTTCAACTTTTTCAATATTTATTATTTTTACAGGATACCTAAATAATCAAAATAATAAAACAAATTAAAGATTTTTTCTTAATTTATTCTTGTCCGTTTACAGTTTTTGGCTGTATATAAAAATTTGAAGGGTAAATTTTAAAAATCTAATTCTATCCTAGAATACATATTTTATATTTTCATTATTATGTTTATTCTTCTTAAAAAATAAACATTTTTTAATGTTGGCAAATTAAATTTAGATAGAAAGGAATGAAATTTTATGGATGAAAGATTATTTTATCGCTCTACTCCCAACAAGCCAGAGGCTCCCCCTCCTCCTAAAGATAAAACAGAGAAAAATAAAATAAATTTTAAAGAAAAAAAGAATAATACTATTAAATCTTTAAATGAAGTAGAGGGATTCTTAAATGATTTTAAACATTTTAAGCGTTATATTCATCTTTATAAGTTTTTTAAATGATTAAAAGCTTTGCTTTTAATCATTTCTTTGGAAATTCTCTTGAAAGTTTATATTTCCATCTTTAAATCCTAAATTTTCTTCTCCATCTATAAAAATTCTAACAAAGTTTACCTCATTTAATTCAGTTAAAGTATTTACTATAGAATATATTGTTTTACTTTCATTATCTAATCCTCCTTCATGATTATTAATAAAGTCCTTAGATAAGTCTACATGTATACATTCTCCATTAATACTTATATCATTTATTTTAGTTCCTTCAGGTATTGTGTTTTGCAAACTTTCATTTTTCGGTCCCTCTATCAACATCTCCACTAATGATTTGTATGGATTGCTTGCTAGTACTTTTACATCAATCATTCTATTTTCCTTTGTTAATTCTCCTGTTTGTTTATCTTTAAAATATAAAGATATCATTGTTTTTCGCTCTTGTTCTTCACTAATCTCTTCTTCTGGTATGATTTCCCCTTGTACTACCTCTTCTTGTCTATCTCTTCTACAAAAGAAAATAACACCACCTATTATTAATAAGATTACCAATACAATTACTAGTCTTTTACCTTTCATCTTTTCTCCTCCTCTTTGAATATTCTTTTGATTTTTCTCTTTAATTTATATTACCTTGTCTTTTTTTTAGAACCTTTTTTTCCACTTTCTTACATTGACAAAATTAATAATTCATTGTAGAATGTGTTATAATTATAAGCACACCAAAGAGTTTTTATTTAATAAAAATTCGGAAATCTTTCATATTTATTTTTAAAGGGATTTTATTTATTATTTTTAATTTCCCTAAATAATAGAAATTTTTCTTAGTTTATAATTAAGGAGGATTTATAATCTTATGGAAAATATTACTATATTACATGTTGGACTCGATGTTGGGTCTACAACTGTAAAGATAGCTGTTTTAGATGAAAATTTAAATACTATATATACAGCATATGAAAGACATTTTTCTGATACAAAAAATACTGTATGCAATGTTTTACAAATGTTAGTAAAAAAGTATCCTAACTATAAATTTACAATTTCGCTTACTGGATCAGGTGCTATGTCTGCTGCTAAATTTTTAGATTTACCATTTATTCAAGAAGTTGTTTCTTGTAAACATGCTGTTGAAAAATATATACCCAAAACTGATGTTGTAATAGAGCTTGGTGGAGAAGATGCAAAAATTATATATTTTGATAAATTTGTTGAGCAACGTATGAATGGAACTTGTGCAGGAGGTACAGGCGCTTTTATAGATCAAATGGCAAGTTTATTACATACGGATACGGTTGGTTTAAACGAATTGGCAAAAAACTATAAAACAATATATCCTATAGCTTCAAGATGTGGTGTTTTTGCAAAAACTGATATACAGCCATTAATTAATGAAGGAGCAGCTAAAGAAGACATCTCTGCTTCTATATTTCAAGCTGTAGTTAATCAGACTATAAGTGGACTTGCTTGTGGTAGACCAATTCGTGGGCATGTAGCATTTTTAGGTGGTCCTTTGAATTATCTTTCGGAATTAAGGAATAGGTTTATAGAGACTTTGGGACTGAATGACAATACTATTATTATTCCAGAAGATGCACATTTACTTGTTGCAAAAGGAGCTGCTCTTGATTCTGTAAACTCTAATTCAATTTCTACTCAAAAATTAAAAAGTAAAATAGAAGTTCTAAAAATATCACATGATGATACTACTAAGCCCTTAAAACCGCTTTTTTCTATTAATGCTGAATATAATGAATTTAAAGATAGACATTCAAAGGCAATGGTTAAAAAAGGAAATTTAGAAACTTTCAAAGGAGATTGTTTTATTGGTATAGATGCGGGCTCTACAACTACTAAGCTAGTTGTAATTGACAGAGATGGAAACTTATTGTATTCATTATATAAGAATAATGAAGGGGATCCTTTAAAAAGTGTTATAAATATGCTAAAGGAAACTTACTCTGTGCTTCCTAAAGATGCCACTTTACGATTCGCAGGTGTTACGGGATATGGTGAAAAGTTAATACAAACCGCTTTAAATGTAGATTTAAATGAAATTGAAACTATTGCTCATTATAGAGCTGCTTCCGAATTTATGCCTAATGTAACTAGTATAGTTGATATTGGCGGTCAAGACATGAAATACATAAAAATCAAAAATGGTATAATAGATAACATAATGTTAAATGAAGCATGTTCTTCTGGATGTGGTTCTTTTATTGAAACATTCGCTAAAAGCCTAAACTTATCATTGCATGACTTTGTAGATGTTGCTTTAGAATCTAGAACTCCTGTAGATTTAGGCTCAAGATGTACTGTTTTTATGAATTCTAAAATTAAACAAGCTCAGAAAGAGGGCTATTCTGTTGGTGATATCTCTGCTGGACTATCATACTCTGTAATAAAAAATGCAATTCAAAAAGTCATGAAGGTAAGAGATTCCGAAACTTTAGGTGACCATATTGTAGTTCAAGGCGGAACTTTTTATAATGATGCTGTACTTCGCGCTTTTGAATTAATTGTTGGAAAAGAAGTAGTGCGCCCAGACATATCTGGATTAATGGGAGCTTATGGAATTTCTTTACTCGCAAAAGAGCAGTTTGAAGCAAATCTTGATATGGAATATACTTCTACTTTAACCAAATTAGAAGATTTAGATAAATTTGATATAAAAATAACTCATACTCGTTGTAATAATTGTGAAAATCATTGTTTACTTACAATAAATAAATTTAATAATAAAAAGAGTTACGTCTCAGGAAACCGTTGCGAAAAAGGTGCTGGAATCTTTTCCTCTAATAGAGATTTGCCTAACTTAATTAAATATAAAAATGAAAGACTATTTAATTATAAACCTTTACCAGAAGATAAGGCTACTCGTGGAATTATCGGTATCCCTAGGGTTTTAAATATGTATGAAGATTATCCATTTTGGTTTACCTTTTTTACACACTTAGGATTTAGAGTTATACTTTCAGAAAAGAGTACTCGTAAAACTTATGAACAAGGTATGGAATCAATGCCATCAGAATCAGTATGTTACCCTGCTAAGCTTTCTCATGGGCATATAAAAAAACTAATTGATTCTGGTATAAAAACTATATTTTATCCTTGTATACCATATTCTAGAAAAGAATATGATAAAGCAGATAATCATTATAATTGTCCAATTGTAATTTCTTATTCTGAAGTATTAAAAAATAATATTGAAGAAATAAAAGATATAAAATATATTAACCCATTTTTACCTTTAGATTCAAAGAAGTTGGTAAAAAGAATGCTAGAATTAGACGAATTTAATGAATATAAGTTTACCAGAAAAGAATTATGTGAAGCAGTTAAGCTTGCAGAAAGTGAATATCAAAGGTTTAAAAATGATGTTCATCAAAAAGGTCAAGAAGCTCTAAAATATATGGAAGAACACAATTTGAAAGGCGTTGTTCTCTCTGGTAGACCTTATCATGTTGACCCTGAAATCAATCATGGTATAGATACATTAATTACAGGACTTGGTCTTTGTGTGTTAACAGAGGATTCAATTTCTAATCTTACTCAAGCTAAAAGACCTCTACGTGTAGTAGACCAATGGGCATATCATGCAAGACTATATGCAGCAGCCGATTTCGTTGGAAAACATGATAACTTAGAACTTGTGCAACTAAATTCTTTTGGTTGTGGTGTTGATGCAGTTACAACAGATCAAGTTGAAGAAATACTTTCAAGTTATCAAAAAATGTATACTCTGATAAAAATCGATGAAGTTAATAATTTGGGGGCAGTCCGTATTCGTATACGTTCCCTTATTGCAAGTATGGAAAAAAGATTATCTAAAAATCGAAATAATGAGTCTACAAATGGAAATTATGGAATTAATAAAATCCCTTTTACAAAAGAAATGAGAAAAGATTATACGATTTTAATACCTCAAATGGCTCCTATCCATTTTGAGCTAATTGAAACTGCTGTTTCTTCTTGTGGATATAATGTAAAATTACTAAAAGAATGTACTTCACATACAGTAGAAACTGGTCTAAAATATGTAAATAATGATGCATGTTATCCTTCAATTTTAACTACAGGTCAAATGATTGAAGCTTTACAATCTGGTAAGTATGACTTAAATAAAACTGCATTAATTATGTCTCAAACAGGTGGTGGATGTCGTGCAACTAATTATATTGGATTTATAAGGAAAGCCTTAAAAGATGCAGGTTTTCCTCAAATTCCAGTAATATCTTTTAATGTTGTTGGCATGGAAAAAAATACAGGTTTTAAAATTTCTGCTGAAATGGCCGAAAAGTTATTAAAATCTATTGTATATGGAGATTTATTGCAAAAAATGCTTATGAAAAATAGAGCTTATGAAATAAATAAAGGGGAAACAGAAAAGCTTTATAATATATGGATGGAAAAATGTAAAGTAATTTTAAATAAATCTGGTATAAAGGATTTTAAAAAAAGCATATATGATATAGTAAATGACTTTGAAAAAATACCATTAGATACATCAATCAAAAAACCAAAAGTTGGCGTTGTAGGAGAAGTATTAATTAAATATCATCCATTTGGAAACAACTTTGTAGCAAATGTTTTAGAAAATGAGGGTGCAGAAGTCATACTACCTGACTTCATGGGATTTATAAAATTTATCGCTACACATAAAGTTACTTTTAACGAACTTCTGAAAACTGATAAAACTAAAGCAACAATATTTAAATTTGCCATAAAATTAATGGATATATTTGAAAAGGACTTAAAAATTTCACTTTCAAAATCTAAGAAAGGTTATATGCAGCCATGTAATATATGGGAACTTGAAGAAAAAGTAAAAGATGTTTTATCAATTGGAAACCAAACGGGCGAAGGTTGGTTCCTAACCGCTGAAATGATTGAATATATTGAACATGGAATTCCTAATATAGTTTGTGTTCAACCATTTGCATGTTTACCAAATCATGTAGTTGGAAAAGGTGTAATAAAAACCATTAGGGAAAAGTATCCTAATGCTAATATATCCCCTGTTGATTATGACCCAGGTGCTAGTGAAGCAAATCAAACAAATAGACTTAAATTATTGATGACAGTCGCAAAAGATAATTTAATAAAATCCGAATTAGAACTAAATGCAATAGAATCTGAAAATGAAGATACAGTAACTGAAATAAATAAAACTAAAATTACATAATTTATGTCTACCAATAAGGACACAATATATTGTGTCCTTATCAATTTTTATGGTATAAATCTTAAATTTTCTTCTTAAATTATCCACATAGTTATCCACACTCTTTATCTTAATACACTTACGGAGATTCCCATTTTATTATATTTTTAATACAGGATTTTTAACATTTTATATAAATTTTGTCATTTTATTGTAATTATTTTGTAATAATATTAGTATATTTTTTAATTTAATTTTTATTTAATTATTTTTTCGGTAATTATCTTTAAAATATTGAAAATAAATGTTTTACTGGTTTTAACTTCTTTCATTTTTCTAATTTTATAATTTTAATTTTTCATAATTATTAATAGCTTTTATATCCATTGTTTAAAATTGTCATTTAGACGTACATTGTCTATGTTATTCCCTTTTGTTTTTAACATTTTTATCTCAATAGTTATCCATATTTATATTATTTTAATGTGGATTTTTTTATTAATTTTATTTTTAATTTATTGTATGGTAACTTAATCAGTATAAGTAATATTTTTATAGTATTATTACGGCTCTAGAATATAAGTATTTTTCCTTAACGATATTGAATAGATTTATAGTATTATATATCTCCGATGTATTAAATAAGTTATATTCCTACATATAATATTTTTATTTAACTAAACATACCTGATTTAAACTTTCGTTATTAATATAAAATAAAGACTAATATTTACTATTTAATTATAGATTCAAATTTATTTTATTAATTGTTTTAACATTTTTCCTACTTTTGATTTTAACTTTTACTATATTTACATATATCGATTTTCATACGTTCACTTTTTAATATTTCAATTCTATTTAATTTATTTTAACCTTTTTTATTTACGTTTTCATTTTCATATTAATTTTAGTTTTTTGTTAATTAAATTTTTATAATTTATTATTACCTTAAATTTATTTATTTCTCTTTTTATTATTTAATTCAATTTTACTTTTTTATATTTGTTAATTTATTTATTAAATCATATTTTTATAATTTTGATTATTCCAAATCACTTTTATTTTTTTATATTTCTTTTATTAACTTTTTTATTTTTATATTTTTTAATTTATTATTATATTTATATTTTCTTTTTTGTTTTTATTTTTTCAAAAATTAATATTAATAATTTCATATTTTTTTATTATTATTTTTTCTGTTTTAATATTTATTTTTATATTCTTTCTTTCCTTTTAATATTTTATTTTTTCAATTTTATTCCCATTTTTATTTTTATATTTCATATTTTTTACTTTCCTTTTTAATCTCTTTTTCATTTTTACTTTTTTATCTTTTCTTTATTATTGTTTATATTTTTTCTTTTTCCATTTTTTATTTCTAATTTTTAATTTCATA
>CANPJT010000028.1 GCA_947574255.1 uncultured Mycoplasmatota bacterium | reverse complement strand
CCTATGACCCCCTGCTTGTAAGGCAGGTGCTCTAACCAACTGAGCTAATCGCCCATGTACTGGACATAATCAACTATAACAAAATAGCTGAATTATGTCAAGGATTCATGGTAAAAATTCGAAAAATAATTTAATTTTTTATAAAATAAACTTCATACCAAACCAAGAATACATATATATTATATATTTTACGGCCATTGTTCTTAATATTATTATAGTGATCTTCTAATAAAATATTAATGAATTCTTTATCAAAAAATAGCTCTACATAATCACGATTAAATGTTTCTTTTATTTTTTTATAATACTTTTCTTCATGTATCCATTTACTGAAAGGTACAGGAAATCCTAATTTTCGTCTTTTAGACCATTCTTCAGGAATTTTCTCGTGAGCTATTTCTCGAAATAAATATTTAGTTTGTTTATTTTTTACTAAAAATTTAGTTGGAATTTGACGAGCATAATCAAATAAAACACTATCTAATAGAGGTACACGAAGTTCAATTGAATTAGCCATTGTCATTTTATCAGCTTTTAATAAAATATCTTGGGGAAGCCAAAAATGCATATCAATATACATTTTTTTAGTAACATCATCCATATTTTTTACTTTATCATAATATGGTTTTATAACATCTCCAATTGTTTCATCATTACGTAAATCTTCGTTTAATATTTCATTAGCTTCTTTCTCTGGCATATAGCTTCCGTGCCCAATATACCTTTCATAAAAAGGTTTAGCATATAATTTCAAAGTGTTTTGCCCAGGAAAATGTGGTAATGGACTAACAAATTTGCCAATTAGTTTTCTAAATGCTAGAGGAAATTTTTTATATACTTTTAAAAGTATTGGATCATTATATTCATTGTAACCCGCAAACATTTCATCACTACCTTCTCCTGATAGAACAACTTTTACTTTTTCTGAAGCAAGAGACGATAAAAAATAAAGGGGAACTGTTGAAAGATTAGCATGGGGTTCATCTGTATGATACATAATAGTGGGAATTATATCAAAAAACTCATCACTAGTTATTTTCTTTTGATAATTATTAATTTTTAATAAATCTGATAAATCTTTAGCATACATAGTTTCATCAAAACCTGGAAGATCAAAGCCAACGGAAAATGTTTTATCAGGTTTAGCAACACTTACTACATATGAAGAATCGACTCCACCAGACAAATAAGACCCTACTTCAACATCACTAGTTGTTTGATGATATTTAATTGAATCTTCCAAAATTTCTTTTAATTCACTTTTAAATTTTTCATATGGTTTATTTTGCTTGCTGTAATTAATATTAAAATAATCTTTTATAGTTAATTTACCATTTTTATATTTAAAAAAGGTTCCTGGTCTTAGTTTAAATACATTTTTAAAGAATGTTTCTTCATGAACTGAATATTGAAAAATTAAATACATTTTTAAAGCATCAGTATTAACTTCTTTTTTAAAATTAGGATGTTCTAAAAATGATTTAATTTCAGATGCAAACATAAAAGTATTATCATTTTGATAATAATAAAATGGTTTAATTCCAAAGTGATCTCTGGCTCCTACTATTTCTTTAGTATTTTTATCGTAAATAACGAATGAAAACATCCCACGAAGACGGGCGAATAATTTATCCTTATATTCTGTATAACCATTTAAAATAACTTCAGTATCGGTTTTTGTTTTAAATTTATAACCTTTTTTTATTAAATCATTTTTTAAACTTTCATAATTATAGATTTCACCATTAAAAATAATCATTTTAGATTTATCTTCATTAAATAATGGTTGTCCACCACTTTTTGATAAATCTAATATTGAAAGACGACGATGTCCTAAAGCAACATATTCATCAGTATAATAGCCTTCTTGATCTGGTCCTCGATGAACTATTCGATCAGCCATTTTTTTGATAATTTCTTTTTTTTCTTTATTTTTTTTATTATCTATAAATCCTACTATTCCACACATAACCTCACCTATTTCCAATAACTATTTTTATATTCTTTATAGTAATGCCACCATCTTTTTCTAAGCATTAAAAATCTTTTAAAATTTTTATCACTTGGCGCATTCATTGGTTTTATAACATTTTTCCACATTTTTAATGCTTGATCTCTAAAAGACTTATTTTTGATGTATTTTTTAATAATTCCTTTAGGAACAAAAGAAAGTAATACTTGTTTGTCTAATAATTTGTATTCTTTTTTTATATCATATAAGCAATCATCTACAATTGTTTTAACTAAATTTTTTCCCAAAGAAGTAAGGTAATAACTACATCTTCCTTGACGAGCATTAATTTCTAAAACTTTAAATGTGTTGTCACGATAATCATATTTCATATCAATTTCAGCAAATCCAAGATATCCGATACTTTCCATAAATTTCTTAATACTTTTGGACTGCTTTAAAATATCCCCTTTTGTTGTATTAAAACCATTTATTAATACTGCAGCATTACCAACCATTGAATTAGTTCGTTCTTGTAATCCAATTTGAGCAAAAGACATAAATTCTACTTTGCCATCTTTATTCACATATACAACAGAGTCGAAAAGATTTGAATCATCTCCAGGAATAAATTCTTGAATGATTAATTTATCTTTATATCCGCCTTCTTTTATTTTATCTATTACTTTAAATAATTCTTTTTTAGAATCTATTTTGTAAATTTTATTTTTACCAGAAAATTTTAGATGATTATATTCTACAACATTAGCAGGTTTTACAATGACTGGATAACTTAAACTTGCTAATATATCAGTTTTATTTTTACAATCAAAATAAATTGTTTCAGGAAAAGAAAGATAAGAATTTTTATATGTTTTATAGAAATTTTCTTTATTTGTTAAACTTTTAATAATTTCTACACTAGGAAAATTATAAATATAGGATTTATGGATTTTTTCTTTATTTTTAGAAATGAACTCAGTATATGTTTCATTAGTGCTAATTAAAATAATTTTTTTATCATTATGTTGTTTTTGAAATTTTTGAAGAGTATTTAAAAATGTTTTTTCATCCCAAATATTAGGTTCATAAAATATTTCTAAGATATTAGAAAACTTGGTAAAAGCTAGTCTTTCTTTACCAATTAAATAAGCTTTTTTATGATATGCTTCATAACAACACCTAGCCATATAATAGGCATTAGCATCACTTCCTAATATTAATACTTCAAAATCCATAACTATTCTCCTTTAATATTTTATTTCTAGTTCTTCTTCATTGTTTTTATGAATTCTCGGAACACGATTGCTTATTTGATTAAATAAATGATAAGCATTTATTCCTAAATTATTAGAAACCTCTCTAATACTTATAGTATTTCCAAATATTTCTACTTTATCTTTATATTTTATTTTATTCTCTGTATAGACCATAATCATATCCATAGCATCACTAACTATTTTGTAACGCTTATTACGAATTACAACAAATCCAAATTCTTTAGTCACACCATCAGCATATCCAACAGGTATGGTAGCAATATATCCATCATTTTTAACTTTATATGAAGCATTATATCCAACTACTTCTCCTTTAACTACTTTACGAACTGATAAAACACTAGAATATAATTTAAAAGCAGTATTAAGCTTTAAATCATTTTCTAAAATAGTTGGGCTTATATGATAACGTTTCCTATAAATATTCCTTTTAATACTTCTAAGCATGTTTTTTATTCCTTTACCTTTTATTTGACTACCACTAAAGCCGAATAAAACAATTCCTAAACGAACACCATTAACAAAACTTAATTTTTCGTGAGTTACAAACGTTAAACTGCGATCAAAATGAACAATAGGTATTTCTTCTAAATTAATATCTTTAGTTAATTCTAAAAAGTTCTTTACTTGTTGATCATAAAATGCATCTTGAATTCCAGAAGTTGCAAAATGAGAATATATCCCTTCTAAATTTAATTTTTTATTTTCTTTAATTAAACGCATAGCAGAGTTAATATTTTTTTTATCTTTAAATCCCAAACGATTCATCCCAGAATCAATTTTTAAATGAATATTTAGTTGATAAGAAAGATTTATTTTATTTAATTCTTCTAAATATTTTAAATTATCAATCGTGATTGTTACTTTATTAATTATTACATCATCAATAAATTCTAAATCAATAGGTTCTAAAACTAAGATAGGAATTTCAGTATTAAATTTGCGAATTTCGATAGCTTCTTCTAGACTAGAAACGGCTAAATAATTTATTCCAGCTTCTATTAAACTATTAACGACTTTAATCCCATGATGATAAGCATTATTTTTAACAACTCCAATATAATATTTATAATTATTATATTTATTTATTATTTCCTTTGAATTTTTTTTTAAAATTTCCTCGTCTATTTCAACATAAGTTTTTCTATACATAAAATCATCCCTGTATTAATTATATCGAAAAATAAAGAAAAAGGGAAATAATCATTAATTTTTTACAGCTTTCTATAAATTATTATTAATATAGTGTTCATAAATGATACTTAAAAATTAAATCCACAATAAAAATATTTTTTTGAAAGCATAGTTTATTTATTGATAAAGAAGTGATAAGTTTTTATCTAACTTAAAATTAACATTATTAATTTTTTAGTCATTCATAATTTTAACTTGAGAAATTATACTAACAATATTGTATTTTATATTATGTTTTACAAAAAAATAGTATTGATATTTAAAAATGGATTTAAGTTGTTAAAAAAAAGATAAATGACTAATACTTTAGCATAATTTACATTTTGACTAAATCAACATTAGTAATTACAATTACTTTTATGAAAAACATATTAGATAATGTAAATGGTTATGAGTTAGATGAAGAACAAAAAAAGGCAGTTAAAAGTAGTGCAAAATATAACATGATTATTGCTGGAGCTGGAAGCGGCAAAACTTTAACAATGATAGGAAAAATTAATTATCTTATTATGGTAAAAAAAATAAATCCTGAAGATATTCTTTGCATTTCTTTTACAAATGAAGCTGTAAATAGTTTAAAAAAGAAAATAAATAATGAAAAAATCAAAGTTTTTACTTTTCATAAACTGGCGATTTATCTTTTAGAAAAAGAAGATTTTTTTTATGAACTTGTCACTTACGATTACTTATCGACAATTATTGACAATTTTTTTGAACAAAATTTGACACCTTTTTTGAAAAAGCAAGTTAAAAAAGCTTTTAAAATGCTTTATTTTTCTCAAGTAAAAATTAAAACTAATAAGTATTATCAAGAAAATAAAAAAATAATTTTAAGTTTTATTAATCTTTATTCAGCTCATGATTTAAAAAAAGAAGATTTAAAGAGTTTTTTGTCCAAAAAACAATCAGGACTTCTTTTTATTATTTACGCAATCATTACATATTATGAAAATGATAAGTTTCAAAATAATTATTTTGATTTTGATGATTTAATAAAAGAGGCTACAAAAATATGTAAAAATCTAAAGCTTAATTTTAAAGAAATAATCATTGACGAATTTCAAGATACTTCACTTTTAAGATTGAATTTTATTCGTGAGATTATTAATACTACTGAAGCTAATTTAACTGTTGTTGGAGATGATTTTCAATCAATTTATAAATTTTCTGGATGTGATTTAAATATTTTTTTGAATTTTCAAAGTTATTTCCCTAATACATGTATACATAAAATTCAAACTACTTATCGCAATAGTCATGAATTAATACAACTTGCTGGCAATTTTGTAATGAAAAATAAACTTCAACTTCAAAAAAATTTAACTTCTAATAAACATTTAGATAGCCCTCTAAAGTTTATTTATTATTTTAATCGTTTTAAAGGCTTAATAAAAGCTATTAAAGATATAAAATCAGGAGAAATACTTATTTTAGGCAGAAATAATTTTGATATTTATAAATTTATTCCTAAGAACAAAATAAAATGGTTTGAAAATGGGTATTTTAAATTAGATGATATGGAATATAATTTGAGATATTTAACTGTTCATAAGTCTAAGGGTTTGGAAAGTGATAATGTAATTTTAATAAATTTAGAAAACAATATTTTAGGATTTCCTAGTCAGAAAAAAAATCATCATATTTTAAATTTAATAGAGAAAAAGGAAGACTTTTTATTTGAAGAAGAAAGAAGATTATTTTATGTAGCTTTAACTCGTACAAAAAACTATTGTTATTTACTGGTTCCTTATATAAAACCTTCTGTTTTTATAAAGGAAATAAAAAAAGAAGTTTAATTTTTAAACCTCTTCAATCTTAATAAAATTAGTATGAGCTTTTTCTGGAGCTCCACCAGCTACTAAGACTAAGTCATCTTTTTCTAGATTCACTAATTCTTTGGCTGCTTTTAACCCTGCTGCAGTTATTTCATCTACATCATATGATTCTGGAACAACTTTAGAATAAACTCCCCATCTAAATGCTAAGTTTCTAGCCACTTTTTCATCAGGTACAGTTGCTATAATATATGAATTTGGTTTTAAAGCAGAAATATCATAAGCAGTTTTACCAGTAAGTGTTGATGTAACAATAGCACTGATCGGTAATTCTTTTGAAGCCTCAACAGCAAGCTTAGCAATGGTATTATGAATATCAGTTCCACTTAATTGAAAATTGTTAATATTGTATTTAACAATTTTTTCTGTATTTTCACAAATGGTTGCCATATTTTGAATTGTTTCTACAGGATATTCTCCGATTGTTGTTTCATCGCTTGTCATAACTGCATCACATCCAGCTAGTACGGCATTAGAAACATCAGTTACTTCAGCGTTTGTTGGACGAATATTTTTCTTCATACTTGTCATCATTTGAGTTGCCATAATAACGCCTTTATTATATTTATGACATGCATCAATCATCATTTGTTGATAAAGCGGTAATTTTTCAAGTCCAGTTTCAACACCTAAATCTCCACGAGCAATCATAATATAATCTGATTCTTGTACAACTTCATCTAGATTATCCATAGCATATTGTGTTTCTAATTTAGAAACAATTGGCATATTAGGTTTACCAAATTCTTTACAAAGTGCTCTAACCTCTTTAATATCAGCAGCACAGTTAACAAAAGATATAGCTAAGAAATCCCCATCATGATCACATGCATATTTGATATCTTCACGATCTTTCTCACTAACGTATGGAACATCTAATTTGATTCCTGGAATACATACACCACGTCTACTTTTAATTTTACCACTATTCATAATTTTACAAGTTATGCCACCATCTTCATCAATAGATTCAACAATTAACTTATAAAAACCATCATCAAGTAAAATATCCATACCAGGTTTTAAATCTTTTAAAATTCCTTTGTAGTTAAAGCAAATAGCATCTTTTGTTCCTTCAATATCTTCTTCTACAATCCTGATAGACTCTCCAGCTACTAAATCAATATAATCATCTTTAAAAGTACAAGTTCTTAAATCTGGACCCTTTGTATCATAAAGAATAGCAATATTTGCTCCTAATTCTTCACGTGCTTTATAAACTAAATCTTCGTCTATTTTTCTTTCTTCTAATGTTGCATGAGAAAAATTAATACGAGCAACATTCATACCAGCTTCCACTAATCCTTTAAATGTATCCCATTTTTGAGTAGATGGCCCGATACTACATACAATTTTTGTCTTTTTCATAATCTCACTCCCTCAAAGTAAAATAATTCTATCATTTTCTTTAATTTTTGTAAACTATTTAATTAAAACGATAATGATTGTTGATAATTTTCGCTTAATACTTCTTGTAAAATATAAGGTATTAAATCTTTGTATCCGACAAGTATATGTAAATAATCTTCTTCTTGCAAAGATTCAATAATAACTTTTCCTATAGAAGATTTGGCATGAATGAATTTATTCTCTCCTAAGTAAAGAGCCAAATGTCCAGGATATCTATTCGAATAGGATGGCATTGTATCATTTAAGGATTGTGTATGAAAAAATAAAATATCTCCAACTTTTATATTAGATATAAAATCTATTTTTTCTAAATTTGTTAAACTTTTACAATCATAAAAGATGCCAACTGAACTGGTTAAAACTTTAGTTGTGCTACTTTTTCCAAAGCCATTTACTCTAATTGAAAAATCAAATAAATCTCTAAATATTACATTTATTAATTGTTCACAATCAAAGCTATCATATTCTTTATTTGGAACTTGAGCTTTTTTATTCAAGTATTTTAAACTTTCATTTTTAATTGTTTCTCGTAAAAAAAGTTCAACATTTATTTTAATCGCCTCTTTTATTTAAATTTTCAATAAAGAAATGATAATACTTATATAATCTAATTATTAATTTAATATTATTTAATTTAGACAATTTATCATTTTAATTCTTTAGTTTCTTAATAGAAATTTTAATCGTTATTAAAAATCAATTTTTGTTGATAGTATAGTCCAAAAATGTATATATTATTCTGAATAATAGCCTTTTTTTCCAATTAATATTGTTGTCCAATATTCGTCATCTTCATTAGCACTATCTTTCCAAATTCCAATACTAATATCAATAAATGTATAACTGTCTTCGTTCTCTTCATCAATATTACCATTATTATTTTTGGCAAGAATTTTAATTAGCTCATCTTTGCTTACATCAAAAGCTGATACACCATAAATATATGGTTTTAACTCCCCACTATGTCCTGCTAAAAATTCAATCGCTTCTAGTTCATTATTTTCATCAAAGTCACAAGCAAATTCTAAATAGTGATATCTCCAGCTTTTTCCACCATATTGTTTCAATATACATTCCGGCTCTCCTAACAATTTTATTACATCTTCTTTTTTTGCACCTAAAAAAATCTCTTTTCCATCAAATATTATCTTTTCTAGCGGAATTAATTCAATCATTATATTATAACCTCCAATAAATTTTATTTGTATAAAATTACTATTCTTATATAGAAATTATATCATATTTATTTTGTTTTGTCTTATATTAATGACAAATTATATTTTATTACAGATAATAAAAATAATTCTGATAATTTAGATAATACATTAAGCATTGCAAAGGATTTTTTAATTAAAACTCTGCATTTATAATATTATGTGATAAGATTCAATTAGTATTAAAATTAAAAAACTTTAATGTAATAAACTTTTATATAAAACACAATTTTTATTTATTAAATAAAGTGCTAGAATATAATACTTTTTGATTTAGTTAGAGGTAGACGAAAAAGTGGACGGATTTAATCTAAATATAAAAACTAGCCTTTTTACGGGCTATTATACTATATTAACTCAATATTCAAATTTCAATCAAATGGTGCCCTAAGGGAGGACGCAATGTCATCAGTTTAAGGAAACTACATAAGAAATTGTGTGGTTTTTATTATGGG
>CANPJT010000027.1 GCA_947574255.1 uncultured Mycoplasmatota bacterium | reverse complement strand
TGGTTGAGACACTGTATTTTCACTCATTATTGGGGTTCCTGTTGGTTGAGATACTATATTTTCGCTCATTATTGGGGTTCCTGTTGGTTGAGACACTGTATTTTCACTCATTATTGGGGTTCCTGTTGGTTGAGATACTATATTTTCGCTCATTATTGGGGTTCCTGTTGGTTGAGATACTGTATTTTCACTCATTATTGGGGTCCCTGTTGGTTGAGATACTGTATTTTCATTTATTATCGGAGCCACTGGATGTTGTGGAATTATATTCTCATTAATTAATGGATTATTTGATTGTTGAAGTGCTACACTTTCATTAATTATTGATGTATCTAGTTGTTGGGAATCTATATCTTCTTTTAATATCGAATTACTTGATTGTTCTGATATTACATTACCATTATTTATTGAAGAAATTGTTTGACTTGATAACATTTCTGTATTATTTAGTGTACTATCAAACGGATTAAACTCTTCTAAATCAGATTTATTATTCAAATTTTGATTAACTATACCTTGTGTTGAACTTTCTACACTATTAGTTTCATTTATAGAATTTTGCATTGTTGATTGCAAATCAACTTCTTGATTATTTTGTTCTTTAACAATTTCTTTTTTATTTTTTCTTTTCCTACTACCTACAATAGCTAATATAATAATTAAAAATAAAACTAATAAAACTGCAATTATAATATATATATACATCATATTATATAATTCAAATTCAAATTCAACTTTTTCTCCAGAATTCAATGTAAGATTCCATTTTAATTCTTTATTGTTATTATCTTTAGAATTTGCATTACTACTTTTAACAGCATAAGGTAATTTTAAGTTAAAACTCAAATCCATATTAGAAGCCATTTGAGATAAATCAACATCTGAATTAATGTCATTTGTAATATCAAAATTTTGATCAGTAGCTGTATTTCCCAAATCAGACGTAGAAGTATTAAAATCTAACTTAGCTGTGTAAGTATTTTTTAAAAATCCTTTCTTTACTTTAAATAAATATACATCATTCGATGTTACATCAAATATACTAGATAAACTAAATTCGTCAGCCGATTCAGCACTAACTTTATCTATATTATCAATATGCTTAAATAAAGAAATACCTTTCATATTACCTTCTTCATATTCTTTTACACTAAAACCTGTTTCTTCAATATTGCTTTTAACCTCAGCTGTAAGCATCTCCTCTTCACCAATGAGCGATTTATCTACAGCATAAATAAATGAAAAATCCATAGATTTATCCATTTTAATATCCATTTCAGCATTAAATTTAACACATCCAGTTAAAGTAAAAATCATTACGCCTAATGAAATAAAATATAATACTTTTTTCTTCATAATCATACTCCCTACTTTTATTATATTTATAATATCATAAGATAAACTATTTTACTATATTTAAATAAAAACAAAAAAGACCATTAACGTAAAGGCCTAAACTATATTACCAACTTTCTTATTATCACATCACTATCATTTATTTGTATTTTATCTAAATCTAACTCTATACCTTCATAGCATTTATAAATATATACTCTTACTATCATATAAATTGCTTCATATAAAAAATCTTGATTATTCATTAATTTTTCAAAAATCATACCCAAATCATACTTTTCATAACTCACTATATGCTCCTTAATCTCAGTACTATCTACATTCTTTACTAAGTATTTTGAGGCCATATAATCTATTTTAGCTATATCTAAAAGTAACGAATAAATATTATCTCTATCATTCTTTATTAAATTACGAATAAATCCTAATACATTCATAAATATTGCATCAGGAAAATCTAATAAATTAATTTGTTGATTTTTAATTTTACTTTGAATTATTGAAACAATATAACCCAAATCTATTTTTAAATCATATTTTTCTAAATCTTGAGAATGTATTGGAAAAATACTTTTTAACTTATTATTTTCGCTTTTATTTAACGATTTAACTATATTTATTTTACTTAAATTATCTAATTCGGAAAAATTATAACACTCTTCTATTAAATATACTAAAAATCCTGGATTTGTACTAATTTCTATAACTAAATCAAGATTATCCTCAATATCATATAAAATCATAAAAACATTATCATCTTCATCATTACACATACATTCTTTTTGCTTATAAGATAATAACTTATAAGTATCTAAAAAAATAATTGCCAATAAATATTCTCTAAAAATTCTAAAATAAAATTCAAAAAAATTTTCTGAATTATAAAATTCTTCGGCAAAAAAATTAGCACTTTCTCTGATTGAGAAACCTTTAATTAAATATTTCTCTAAATTTTTAGTTAAAATATTTCTAACTTGATCGTTAAAATTAATCATTTCAATTCCCCCATTAAAGTAAACTATAAATCTTATTCTAATCAAGATTTACAAAAAGTAAAGTATAATTTTATTATTTTTAGAGTTTTAGTATACATAATTATTCTTTATTTATGTTATTTAATTTAATTAAGAAAAGTAATCTATAAAAAAAGAAAAGATATTATAATTAAAATTGAAAATCATCTTTTTAGGCTATAAATCAGATATTTCAGTTTATTTAGATATTATTTTGATAAAAGAAAAATCACATTAAATGAATTAAATACCAAACAGGCATTACTAAAATTCAATTTATTTTTTTAGAAGATTTTTGTTAAAACTTTATACAAATCAAAGTTGTATTATTATTATTCCACTCACATTAATTATTTTACATTTTTTTAACTAGCAATAATCTAGATTTAACTTATTTATTAATTTACTTTTTAACTTTTTTTAAATTTATTATTTTAATTAAAAAAATAGAACGTTTTAATGTTCTATTTTTCACAAGTTGCACCAACTGCTTCATAAACAGATTTTAAGTCTTCTAAACTAACCTTACCATTCTTAATTAATTGGCTGTTAGCAGAATCAACTTCAATCATTTTATCAGTATCAATTTTTTCATAATTAATATCAGCTACACTTGTTAGTGTGTCTCCATCGATAGTAACATTATAATCATAATATTCTATATCTTTATATGGAGCATATGTTGATTCAATTGTAGATTTATAAGTATCTAAAACTGCTTGTGAATCACTAGTAACTTTTTCAGTAGATTTAACTTTTTTAACTTTATCTCCTGAATACTCTACTTCATATTTTAAATCAATAGCCATTCCATTTTGATTTAAAGTTCTAGTACAAGTCATTGTTTTATTTGCTCCACATCCAGTCCCTAAAAATAACGAAAAACATACTAATACTAATAATTTTTTCATTTTTCTCACACCTCTCATGTTATAAGTATATCAAACAAATACTATTATGAGAAGTAAAATAATTAATTTTTTTCCTAAAATAAAAAATAAACCTTATTACAAGATGTATTTTTTTAATATAACCTCGTATAAGAGAAAATATATAACTAGAACAAAAAAATATTTTATATGAAATTTGATTAAAATACTAATTCTTTTGTTCATTTTCCTATAGATTTTGAGTTTTAACTTTTTCAAAATTTTAGTCATTTTCAATACTTATCATTTGCCAATTAATTTATTTAAATGAATACTATTAATATTAACACCCAACTTTAAATTACAAAATTCTATTTTTTTCTATTACTATTCAAATTTTGGTCATTAACAAATTCTTTTCTTGCTTGATAAATTTGAGAATTAGCAAGCTGAAATGAAGTTAATCTTTGTTCCTCAATATATCCTAAATCATTTTTTAGTGATTTATCAATAACTAACATCAAAGAAGTATCTATTATACTATTTGATGTCTCTAGCCAACAATGTCCTCCTTCTTTTTCAGCATTTAAAGTACCCTTTAAAATCGGTAATATACCTGACACAATATCAACATTATTGTAAGAATAACTCAATTGTCTGCTAGCTCCAACACAATTACCAATATTGTAACCTAATAAAAACATATCTATAAACTCTCTCATTTCCCTAATTGGAGAAATAAAATTTTGATTATTTATTTTATTCCATTCATCTTCATTAAAAAATCTAATCTTTTTATTTAAAAAATTTTCATTAATTAACTCATAAAAATCAGAATTCTTATGATAAATTTGCCAAAAAAGAGAAAAAGCTTTACTATTTGTATTCATAATACCTCATCAATCATTATATCTAAATTTTATATGACATATAATAAAAAAATGTTCAAATTTTCAACTCTAATTACCCATCTTAATCCTATTACTAATTCTTTATATCATTAACCAATACATCTTTCAATGTTTGCTTGTTTTTATTTTTCCATTCTGTAAGCCCATTTGCATTTCGCCCTAATATCATAGCTGCTGCTGTTGATGGTGAAGCAAATAAACAATCTTTTAAAAAAATGCCATTTACATCTACTATATTTTCATCCCTCAAAGATTCCCATTTTCTTTTTAAAAATTTTGAACTTGCAGTTTTAAAAATAACATTACTTTGAGAACCTTTATTAACAATGAAGCCTTCATTAACCAAGCATCCTTTAGCTTGTAATCCAATAGATTGAATAAAATAATTATTATCGTCATTTGTTTCAATCTTTCTTAATTCTTCAAAAGCTTTATAACCTAATGTATTTGCTATCAATTTAACATAATAAGCAAACTCCTCCATTGCGGCTATATCAGATTCTGAAATACTTGATTTAGTAGGAACAGTATTATTTTTTAGAGAATATCGATCAGCTTTAAATGCTAGATTATAAAAATAATTTTCTAAAAACTTAACATGAGCTTTATTTAAATTATTATCTTTTTTTACAAAAACTAGTGCCTCATTCCAAGTATCTTCTGGTAAATGTTGCTTAAGTCTGTCAAATACATTTTCAGATTCTCCAATATATACTGAACCATTATTATCACTTTTATTAAATAAAAAATAAATCCCTGTATTCTGTAATTCCAATCTTTCTTTACTCTGCTTAAGCATAGTTTTTGGAATTTTAATTCCAATACCATCCCAATTTGAAATGTAACAAATTATCCTATCATTTGAATTACCATCCAAAAGAAACAGTTCAATTGTTTTTTTATACATATTATTATTCTCCTTAAAATCTATCTAAACAAAAATAAAATTTAATCCATTAACTTAACAATTAATAAGAAAGACTTCCAATTTTCATTTTTAATTACCTGTCTTATTATTTAACTATTTTCTTCTAGTTTTATATAAGGTGTATCTATACCATCTTGTAATCTAAAATCACATTCTTCTTCACTTTCTGGTTTTAGGTGTAATGCATTTACTATAATTAAATATGTATCATAAAACCATTTTCTTATATTATTATCAGGATGTTTAAAACCTATTATCTCACAAGCAAAACATATATGCATATAAAAATGAATCGGATATTTATCACAATTAGAAGCATATTTTTTGACATCATCTAAATTCATTTCTTCAATCATAAAAGGAGTTTTGCTTGTCCCAGCATTTTTTAAAACTACATTTCTTATTTTTCGTACCAATCTTTTAGAAATATCTTCTTTAGTTAATCCATCGCAACCTCTTAGAGACGATAAAACTACAGTTTGTTGTTTAAAAGATATATTACTATCACTCAACCATTCTTGTACAACTGATTTCATAAACTTCTCCTATCTATAAATAAATCCATTGACATCTTCTTTATATATATTTATTTTGTCTTGATTACTAGTTCATTATATCCAGTTATCTCATCTAAATCACGGAAAAAAATATAATCTTTTAATTCATATATTACAATTTCACATGTTGTGTCTACAAGAGTTCCATCTTTTAAATGACCGCCAATCGTTTTTCCAGTATTATCTGATATAGACAAATGAATATGAACATCATCTTTTGATACTGTTCCTGTTACACTTACAATTTCATAGCATTCTTCTTTATCAATATAATTCTTTGCTTCAGCAAGACGTATATGTAAGTGCTTAATACAACCTACTGCTGAAATAATAACTCCTGCTTCTATATTTTTCTTTTTACAATAGGAAATTATTTCTTTTTTTATATCATTTCCTCTTATTAATCTAAATGCATGATTCATTATATCAACCTTTACTTAAAATATTAAATAAAATATATTCATATTTCCTTTAAATGCATTAACTAAAAATAATGCATTGGCAGATTTCTTAGATTCTTAAAATATATTTAAACAAACATTAAAGTTTGATTCAATTCGCATGGCAGGGGATGAGAGAATCGAACTCCCAACTAAAGTTTTGGAGACTCCTATTATACCATTTAACTAATCCCCTAAAAATCATTTAATGAAATTATTATAACACAAACTATAACAAATTAGCAATTTTTTTCATATTATATTTTAGGTGATTATTATGCTTATTAATTATACAACAAAAGAATTAGATTTATTGGCCCGAATTATGAGAGCAGAAGCCTTAGCTGAAGGGAATTTAGGAATGTTAATGGTTGGAAACGTTGTAGTAAATAGAGCAATTGCTAATTGTTTAACTTTTACAAATATTAGAAGTATAACTGATGCTATATATCAAAAAAATCAATTTGCAGGTACTCAAGGATCTCTATTTCAAGCATCACCGACATCACTAGAAAAAAACTTGGCTGAAAGAGCTTTAAAAGGAGAATATTATTATCCAGCAACTCATGCTTTATGGTTTTATGCTCCAGCTAAGAACACTTCTTGTAAAAATGTTTGGTATGATCAAGAACTAGCTGGAAGCTATAAAAATCATTGCTTCTATAAACCTGATTCTGGAACTTGTCAAGAAATATATTAAAGCCATCAATGGCTTTTTTTATTAAAAAAACAATCCTAAGATTGTTTTAATTATGGAATTAACAGCTTTTGTCCTACTGATAAAACACTAGTAGATAAATTATTTAATGCTTGAAGAGCAGTTATAGTTGTATTAAATTTTCTTGATATTCCATATAATGTATCTCCACGTTCTACAACATAAACATCATTTGTTGTATTATTCGGAATTTTTAATTTTTGACCTATACTTAATAAATTACTACTTAAATTATTCAATGATTTTAATTCATTTACACTTATATCAAACATATTTGCTATTTTATATAAACTATCTCCACTTTTTACTATATAATAATTATCATCTACTGGTTCACTATTTCCACTTACTTTTAATACTTGACCTATACTTAAATTATTATTAGATAGATTATTAAGTGATTTTAATTCTGAAATAGTCATATTAAATTTATTTGCTATACCATATAATGTATCACCACTTTTTACAGTATAAGTATTTCCAGTTGAAGCACTTTTTTTCAATTTTAAAACTTGACCAATTGATAAAGAATTATTAGTTAAATTATTTAATTCTTTTAATTCATTAACTGTTAATCCGTTATTTTTAGCAATACTCCATAAAGTATCACCACTCTTTACTATATATGTATCAGCACTATTAATTGGAACATAATTTACTCCGATATAAGTTGCTAATGATTTCACAACCGCTTCAGCAAGATCTTGCCAATTATTTTTTAATTGATTTACGTCATCTCCTGTAGAATCAGCAAAACCATATTCTACAATAATTGACTCATTATTAGGTGTATTACGAAGAATATAATAGTAATCTAAATCTGGATTACTAGGCAAACGGCGTTGATAATACTTACGAACATTTTGTCCAGCAGCACTTAAATTATCGCTAATAATACTTGATAATCTATCATTATTACGAAGTGCATAAATTACTTCAGCACCATCGCCACCTCCGGAAGGAATACTTGAGATGGTTTAAGTTATTTTTTCTTGAAATTATGACATTTTATTTAATCACACATTTTTAAGTTTTAGGTGAAGAGAAAAGTGTGATTAATCTTTTACATTACATAAATTAGTTTTAATATTGTCTAAAACTTTAAACTTATAAACAATCCCTACATTTTTATCTTGATCAATTATAATCTTATCAACTAAAGTTTTAATTAACTCTCTATTAGGATTATCTAAGTTTAATAGTTCTTTAATTTGGCTTTCATAATCAAGAAATTTTTTCTTATCAATTTTATGATTTTTATCTTTATTTTGTATTTCTGATAATTTTTTTTCTAAAGAAGTAATACCAATTTCAGTTGATTTAGCAATTCTCATATAAGTATCAACAGAAATTACTTCATTATATCTATCTTCATATAACACATCTAGTTTTCTTTTTAGATCATTAATTTGAAACTCTAAAGCATTTTCTTCTTCCTTAGTCTTATTATCTTTTATTTCTTGATCATTAATCTTTTTTGATAATTCTTTTATATTTATTTCTTCCAAATATTTATTACAGGTATTTCTTACGATTTCTAGCAATTCTTTTTCTAGCTTATCATAAGGAAAGAAATGAGGAGTACATAATCCTCTTCTTGGATCTCTCGAATATTTATTGCAATTAATAGTCCAATATTTATGATTCTTTCGATAAGTTAAAGATAAAGCATTACCACACTCCTTACATATAAGTAAGTTTTCAAATAATCTCTTTTCACGATTTTTAAAAGTTACCCTAGTTCTAGTTGGAGAATTTTGAATACTTTTAAAAATTTCTTTACTAACTAAAGGTTCATGAGTATTTTCTACTATTATCCAAAAGCTCTTTTCTAAAGCAACTTTCTTTTGAGATTTATAAGATAACTTAGTTTGAACATTTTGTACCATATCTCCTGTATACATTCTATTTTTTAATATTTTATTAACAGACGATACTGTCCAAATATTAGTCTTTTGTTTTGATGATTGCTTAGTATTCTTATACATGCTAGGACTTAATATATTATTATCATTTAAGTAACTTACTATATCACTAATTCCTATTCCTTCATAAGCCATTTCAAAAATTTTTTTAACATTAGTTGCAGTAACAGGATCAGGTATCAAATGTCCTTTATCAAGCGGATCCCTTATATATCCATAGCTAGGCTTACTTCCTATAAACTTTCCTTGCTCTTTTTTATTCTTTAAAATAGAGCGTATTTTTTTAGAAGTATCTTTACTAGTCATGTCATTAAATAAGGCTTTAAAAGGTGCTATATCATTGTTAGCGGTCTCTTCAAAAGTATCTACTTGATCTAATATGGAAATATATCTAATTTTATTTTGTGGAAAATATTGTTCGACATAATAACCACATTGAATATAATCTCTTCCAAGTCTTGATAAATCTTTTGTAATAACACAGTTGATTTTACCACTTTCAATATCTTGTATCATTCTTTTAAATGATGGTCTATCAAAATTAGTACCAGTAAATCCATCATCAACATACTCATCTATTAAAGTAAAACCATGAGATTTAACATAGTCCATTAATAGATTACGTTGATTGATAATACTTTCACTTTCTGATTCGTATGACTTATCTTCATCACTTTCGCTTAATCGTATATATAAACCTACTTTATAAAAATTTGGAGCTTGTATTACATTGTTATACACTTACTACTCCTTCCATGTGTATAACTTCCATAAGCATTATAATTATAACACAATCCTTATGATTTATCTTTTAAAGTCAACATCTTTTTTATATATTTCAAAATTAAGTCTTCCAAATTTTTATTTTCATCGAAAGTTTCCTTCACATTCATGAGGTTCACCTCTCCTTAATTTTATGTTTTTTAAGACTT
>CANPJT010000026.1 GCA_947574255.1 uncultured Mycoplasmatota bacterium | reverse complement strand
TAAGAAATTTAAACTCAAGTGAATTAGTAGAAGATGACTTTGGTAATTTAAGATATAGAGGAGCTGCCCCAAACAATTATGTATCATTTAACAATGAATTATGGCGAATAATAGGAGTAATGAAAGATATAGAGAATCCCGATGGAAGTAAGGAAAGTAAAGTCAAATTAATAAGAAGTGAAAGTATAGGATCATATTCTTGGAATAATAATGTAAGTACTGATTGGAGTGCTAGTGCATTACAAAAAGTCTTAAATGAAGGAGCATACTATAATAGAACAAGTGGAGATTGTCCAAATGGTATTAATGAGGTAACAATTATGTGTGATTTTAGTGAGATAGGCTTAACTGAAGAAGCAAAGAGCATGATAAGTGAGAGTGTGTGGAATTTAGGAGGAACAAATTCTAGTTCAAAAACAGCTAAAGATTTTTATGTAATAGAAAGAGGAACAAGTGTTTATGAAGGAAATTCAACAAGATGGACAGGAAAAGTAGGATTAATGTATCCTTCAGATTATGGATATGCGACAAGTGGAGGAACAACATGTTTAAATACTATTTTAAATAATTGGGATGTAAGTAACGTAAGTTATTGTAAAGATGAAGATTGGTTACTTAACAAAAAAGCTGCTCAATGGACATTGACTCATAATTATGCTCCTAATTCTGTAGAAAAAATAAAAATATTTGATGTACATTTTAAAGGAAAAATTACAGAGTATTCAATGTCTACTAATTTATATACTCATCCTGTAATCTATTTAAATCCAAAAGTTTTAGTAAAAAACAATAGTAATGGTTCAAATATTTCACCATTTATTTTAAAATAACATTAAGAATAAAAAATTGTTCTTGTTTTTTTGTTTAAATTACCATGGTATAATTAAATTGGTGATAAATGATGTATATTGAAGTTCTACTAGAGTTAAAAAATAAACATACTGATCAAACATATACATATAAAGTTCCCAAAAGTTTAGAAAAACAAATTTATATTGGGAAGAGGGTAAAAGTACCTTTTAATAAAAGAGTTTTAGAAGGTTTTATTTTGGCAGTTAATATGATGCCTAAAGAAGATATAAAAATATTAGAAATAATTGAAGTAGTAGATGAAGAAATTATTTTAAATGAAGAGTTAATTAAAATAAGTGAGTTTATAAAAGATAATACTTTATGTAGTATGGCTGCTGCAATTCAAGTAATGTTACCTAAAGCTTTAAAAGCTTCATATAAAACAAATATAAATAAAAAATACCAAGTCAATTTAGTTTTAAATATAAGTTATGATAGCGCAAGAAAACTTTGTAATAGTACTAAACAAAAAGAAATTATTGATTTAATTAATGAAAATAATATTTTCTTAAAGAAAGAAGCTAATCTTATTTCTTCATCTAGTGTTAATACCTTACTTAAAAAACAAATTATAAAAGAAGAAGAAGAAGAGATTTATCGATTAAATGAGATAAGTGTTTTAACTGATCAAAAAAAGAAATTAAATGAAGAACAGTTAAATGCTTTTAAGAGTATTACAAATAGTTTAGGAGAGTTTAAAAAATATTTAATTCATGGTGTTACTGGTTCTGGTAAAACAGAAGTTTATATGCAAGTTATAGAAGAAGTAATAAATAATAATAAAACAGCAATAGTTTTAGTTCCAGAAATTAGTTTAACTCCTCAATTTGTTTTTAATTTTAAATCACGTTTTGGTGATGATGTTGCTCTTTTACATAGTGCTTTATCAGATGGAGAAAGATATGATGAATGGCGAAAGATCGCAAGAGATGAAGTGAAAATTGTTGTAGGGGCTAGAAGTGCTATTTTTGCTCCTTTAAAAAATTTAGGTATTATAATTATTGATGAAGAACATTCTGATTCTTATAAACAGGAGAGTACACCAAGATATAATGCTATTGATATTGCCGAGTTTCGTGCAGAGTATAATAATATTCCAGTGGTTCTTGGTAGTGCAACACCAACACTTGAGAGAATGGCAAGAGCTAGTAAAAATTTATACAAATTGATTGAATTAAAGAAAAGAATTAATAATGCTTCTTTGCCAAATTGTATAATAGTGGATATGGCAGAAGAAATAAAGAAAGGTAATTATTTATTAAGTGAACGTTTACAAGTAGAAATAGAAAGCGCAATAAGTCGGGAAGAACAAATTATTTTACTTTTAAATCGAAGAGGGTTTTCGACAACTATTACTTGTAGTAATTGTGGCTTTACTTATAAGTGTCCTAATTGTGATATTACGCTTACTTATCATAAATTAAAAGAAAATTTGCGATGCCATTATTGTGGTTATACAATTTTTAAAAAGAATAATTGTCCTAAATGTCATGAAGAATTAAATTTTTATGGTTATGGAACAGAAAAATTAGAAGCTGAGATAAAAAATATATATCCTAATTTAAGAGTATTACGGATGGATGCAGATACAACAAGAAATAAAAATGGTCATGAAAAGATTATTGAAAAGTTTAGAAATCATGAATATGATATTTTGGTTGGTACCCAAATGATTAGTAAAGGACTTGATTTTCCCATGGTCTCAACAGTTGGTATTATTAATGCTGATACAACTTTAAATATTCCAGATTTTCGAAGTGGAGAGAAGACTTTTGATTTATTATATCAAGCGGCAGGGCGAGCTGGAAGAAGTAATACTGTTGGGAATGTTATAATTCAAACATTTAATAAAGATAATTTTATTTTAAAATGTGTTGCAGAACAAGATTATGAAAAGTTTTATAATTATGAAATGAATATTCGTAAAAAATTAAAATATCCTCCTTATTATTATTTAATTAGTTTAAAAGTAACAAGCAAAGATTATGAAATGTGTAGCAAGGAAGCTACAAAGGTTTATAATTATTTAAGAAAAAATATATCAGAGAAATCCCTTGTTTTAGGACCAACTACAGCAAATGTATTTAAAGTAAATAATGTTTATCGTTTTGGAATTATTATTAAATATCGCTTTGATGATAAAATAATGCCCGTTTTAAAAGAGTTAGATAAAATGTTTGTTATAAATAATAAGGTTAATTTAGAAATTGATATAAATCCAATACAAATATAATAGTTGTAAATAAAAGAAATATAGTGAAGATAATAAGTATTGTAATTAAATTAGAAATAAAAGATATGAGAAAATTGAAAAATTAATGTTATAAAAATTTTTTAATTATTAGAAGCAAGAAGCTTATGAAAATAATAATTAAGAAGATAGAAATATTTTCTTTTTTTTTGTATAATAAAGTTGGTGAGATAGAATGAAAAACTTAAAAGTAATTTTTATGGGAACTCCTGATTTTGCTGTGCCTGTATTACAAAAGTTAATAGAAAATACAAATGTAGTTTTGGTAGTAACACAACCTGATAAATTAGTCGGTAGAAAACAAGTGCTTACCAAGACGCCAGTTAAGATTGAAGCAGAAAAGCATAATATACCAATTTTTCAGCCTTTAAAGGTAAGAATAAATTATGAAACTATTTTAAATACAGAAGCTGATATAATTATTACTTGTGCTTATGGTCAAATAATACCTAAGGAAATATTAAGTTATCCAAGACTTGGTTGTGTGAATGTTCATGCATCGCTTCTACCTAAATATCGTGGAGGTGCACCAATTCATTGGTGTTTAATAAATGGAGAAGAAAAAACAGGAATAACTATTATGTATATGGATGAGGCGATGGATACAGGGGATATTATTAGTAAAAAAGAGTACTTAATAAAAGATAGTGATAATGTAGGCATTTTACATGAAATTTTATCTGAGTTGGGAGCAAATCTTCTTATTGAAACATTGCCTAGTATTATTAATAAAACAAACAAACGATTAAAACAAAATGATGATGAAGCTAGTTACGCTTATAATATAAAAAGAGAAGATGAATTATTAGATTTTTCTTTGAAAGGAAACGAAATTGTTAATAAAATAAGAGGTTTAAATCCATGGCCACTTGCTAATTTTAAATTAGAAGGATTAGAGATAAAGGTTTTGAATGCTCATTTTGAAAAAACTGAAAATATAAAGGAAGATAGTATAATTATTGATATAGATAAAAAAAGATTGGGAATAACTTGTAAAGATGGTATAATTTATTTAGATAAGATTAAACCATTTGGAAAAAAAAGTATGAATATAACAGATTATTTAAATGGTGTAAAAGTAGAAGATCTAGTAAATAAAAGAGTAAATAGGTGAGTTAAATGAATGAGAGTTTTTTTAAAAAATGTTGGAATAATAAAAGATTACATGCTTTAATGGTTTTAATGATATGGGTTGTTGTTTTAGTTTTCTTAACAGGAGGAGTTTATTTAATAAATATGTCTAATCAAGTTGATAACAAAAAAAATGAGCAACTAATTGAGAAAATAGATAATAAAGAAAAAGAAGATGAAGTATTAAGTTATTATGACAAATTAGAAAAATTAATAAATAGTAATTATGAGTTTACTTATTTAATTATTAAAAATGGTGAAAAAATAAAATTTGATGGAACCAAAGAAGAGTCTGTTATTGTGGGATATAAACAAAGTGCTACTGAAATTGTAAAGTATAAAATAGAAAATAAAAAGACTTACCAAATTTTTATTGATAGAGAAATTGAAATTACGAATTTATATGATGATATAGATGCTTCTTTGTTAGAATTAAATTATGTAGTAGGAATATTAAAGCAAATATCAGAAAATGAAATAATCATAACTGAAGAAGAAAATATTACCACATATGATTATAATTTAACAAAAGATGAAGAAGAATTAGAGATAACGGTTGTTGAATCTAATTATGATATTGAAAAAATTATTATTCATCGTAATAATGAAACATATGATTTAATGTACAAAGAAATCGCTTAGAATTTTTTATTTAATTAAAAAAGTGATATAATATTTTAAGGTGAATTTTTATGAAAAATATTTATGGGGTAAAGCGAGGAATGTTAGAAGCTTATTTTTTAGATATTAATGAAAAAAAATTTAAAGCATTACAAGTTTTTGAGTGGTTATATCAAAAAAAGAATAATAATGTTTCGGATTGGAGTAATATAAAAAAAGAAGTAAGACTAAGAATATTAGAAGATTATTCTTTTGAAATGCCTAAAATAGTAAAAAAAGAAAAAGATGAATTAACTCATAAATATTTATTTGAACTTTTTGATAAAAATTATATTGAAGCAGTTGTGATGTTTCATGATTATGGTATAAGCGTTTGTGTATCGAGTCAAGTTGGTTGCAATATGGGATGTGCTTTTTGTGAGAGTGGTCGATTAAAAAAAGTGCGTAATTTAGAAACTTTTGAGATGGTTTCACAAATTCTTTTGATTGAAGAAGAAATAAATAAAAGGGTTTCTAGTGTAGTTATAATGGGTATTGGAGAGCCGCTTGATAATTTTGATCATGTAATGGATTTTATTAATATTATAAATGATGCTAAAGGACTTCAATTGGGAATCCGTCATATTACTTTATCAACTAGTGGATTAGTTCCAAAAATACAAGAATTAAAGAAAAGAGATATTCAAATTAATTTGGCTGTTTCTTTACATGCTCCAAATGATGAAATTAGAAATAGATTAATGAAAGTAAATAAAGTGTACAGTATTAGTCAATTAATAAGTGCTATTAAGGACTATATTGAATATACTAATAGACGAGTAACCATAGAATATGTTATGCTTAAAGGGATAAATGATAGTGAAGAGAATGCTTTAGAATTAGCAAATCTTTTAAAGGGAATGAATATTTATGTAAATTTAATTCCTTATAATGAAACAAATCATTTAGAGTTTAAAAAAAGTGATGCCGAATCTATTAGAAAATTTGGTGAAGTTTTAAAGAAAAATGGTTTAAACGTAACTATTAGGAAAGAATTTGGTAGTAAAATATCTGCTGCTTGTGGGCAACTTAGAAGTAAAGAGGTGGAATAATGAAGAGCTTTTATTTAACAGATGCTGGACGGGTTAGAAGTCATAATGAAGATAGTGTAACAATATTAAAAAATTCAAGTAATGAATATCTTTTAATGGTAGCTGATGGTATGGGTGGACATCGAGCAGGCGAAGTAGCTTCAAGTCTTGCAGTTACTCACTTAGGCAAGAGGTTTAGCCATATAGCTTCGATTGGTTCAAAATTAGATGCAGTAAATTGGTTAAATGATAATATTAATGAAATAAATAAAGAAATAGTTGAATATGCAGAAAATAATCCAGATTCTACAGGTCTTGGTACAACTTTAGTTTTAGCATTGCTAACTAATGATTATTTGATTTTTGGAAATATTGGAGATTCATCAGGATTTGTTTTAAAAAATAGTCATTTACATAAGGTTACAAAAGATCATACATTAGTAAATTTACTTGTAAGTGCAGGGGATTTAACAGAGGAAGAAGCTCAAAATCATCCCAAAAAAAATGTTTTAATGAAAGCTTTAGGGGCGGCAGAAAAGGCAGAGTTAGATATATTTGATGTCGATTTATCAAGTGAGGCAATTCTTTTATGTAGTGATGGACTTACTAATATGTTATCAGTAGAGCAAATTGAAAGAGTTTTAAATGATGAAACTTTGGAAATAGAAGAAAAAATAATAAAATTAATACGAAAATGTAATGCAAGAGGTGGTACTGACAATATTTCCATAGCTTATCTTATAAAAGAAAGTGGTGAAGAAGAATGATAATGAAGGGGCAAAAGATTAGTGACCGTTACCAGATTATAAAGAGTATCGGTGAAGGTGGAATGGCTAATGTTTATTTAGCATATGACACCATTTTAGATCGTAATGTTGCAGTTAAGTTATTGAGAGGTGATTTAGCTAGTGATGAAAAATTTGTTCGTCGTTTTCAAAGAGAATCTTTATCAGCAAGTAGTTTAAATCATCCTAATATTGTTGAGGTATATGATGTTGGCGAAGATAATGGCGATTATTATATTGTAATGGAATATATTGAAGGCAAACATTTAAAAGAATTAATTAAGAAGCGAGGTAAATTAACAGTAAGTGAAGTGGTTGATATAATGCTTCAAATTACTGATGGAATGAGTGTTGCTCATGATTCTTATATAATTCATAGAGATATCAAACCTCAAAATATTATGATTTTGGAAAATGGGTTAGTTAAAATTACAGATTTTGGTATAGCAATGGCCATGAATGCTACTCAACTTACTCAAACAAATTCAGTAATGGGCAGTGTTCATTATATTCCTCCTGAACAAGCAAGTGGTAAGGGATCAAGTTTACAAAGTGATATTTATTCAATGGGTATAGTTATGTATGAGTTACTTACAGGTAGTTTGCCTTATAAAGGCGAGAATGCGGTAGAAATTGCTTTAAAACATTTAAAAGAACCAATGCCAGATATAAAAGAAGAATTTCCCAGTATTCCAAATAGTATTGCGAATATAATTTTAAAATCAACAGCTAAAAATCCTAAAAACCGTTATGTCGATGCAAGAGAAATGCATGATGATTTAAAAACTTGTTTGGATGATAATCGAATTAAAGAAAAAAAATTAGAATTTAAGTATCCAGAAAATAATTTTGATGATTCAAAAGTATCAAAAATGCTTAAAGAAACGCCTAAAAAAGATAGTGAAGGAGGAACTCCTATAGCAAAGCAAATAACAAAAAATGATTTAAAGAAACAAAATAAATTGTTAATTATTTTAGCATCTATTTTTACAGGGTTAGTAGTGATAATTACTTCTCTAGTTTTATTAGTACCAATTATTACAAGTGGAAAAGAAATAACTGTACCAGATGTAACTAATATGAGTGTAAATGATGCAATAAAAAAATTACAAGATAGTGGTTTTAAAATTAGCGATGAGCAACAAGAACAATCATCAAGTGAAATAGAAGAGGGTCATGTTATTAAAACCAATCCAGCTGCAAATAGCAAACGTACTAAAAATACAGAAATTATTTTGTATGTTTCAATTGGTGATACCAAAATTACTATTGAAGATTATTTAGGGAAAAATTATTTAGAGATAAAAGGAGCGTTAGAAGCTTTAGGTTTGCAAGTTTTAATTGAAAAAAGAGATGTTGATGATGTCACTAAATATAAAGATGGAGAAATAATTGAACAATCAATAAAGAAAGATGAAAAACTTTCAGTTGGAGATACAATTACTTTATATATACCAAATGTTATTAGTAAATATCCTGATTTTACAGATGGAACTTTTACAATTGATGATGTTGAAGCTTTTTGTTCTGAATACAATATTGCTTTAAATGTTGAACATGTTACAACTTCAGATTATGCTGATGGAACAATTTTTTATCAAAGTAAGCCTAAAGATTATACTATAATAGCTGGTCAAAGTTTAACTATAAAAGTTGCAGATGCTCAAACGGATACTGATATTGATGATTGTAGTGAAGCGTCTAGAATAGCAGGTTTATGTTAAAAAAGGGAAAAATTATCAAAATCATTAGCAATTTATATAGTGTAAAAGTTAATGATGAGATAATTGAGTGTCAAGCTAGAGGTAAATTTCGAAAAGAAGAAATAACTCCTCTAGTTGGAGATTTATGTGAAATTGATTATGAAAATAAATATATAATTAATATATTATCCCGTAACAATTTTTTAACCAGACCAATGATTGCCAATGTTGATGTTGCCTTAATTGTTGTTAGCGTTAAGTTGCCTAATTTATCTTTAAATCTTCTAGATAAAATGATATCAATAGTTTCTTTGAAAGAAATTATACCAGTAATATGTTTTTCGAAATTAGATTTACTTAATAAAAACGAAAAAAAAGAATTGAAAAATATTATAAAGTATTATAAAAAAATTGGTTATCAAGTATTAATTAATAAAGACTTGCGAAAAATAAAAAAAGCTTTAAAAAATAAAACGGTAGTAATTACTGGACAAACAGGAGCGGGAAAGAGTACGCTTTTAAATAGATTGAATAAAGATTTGAATTTAAAAACCGATGAAATATCATTATCTTTAGGAAGGGGAAAGCATACAACACGCCATGTTGAGTTATTTAAGTTTAAAGATTTTTATATAGCTGATACACCTGGTTTTTCGAGTTTGGATTTTAAAGATTTTACTAAAGAAGAAATAAAAAAAAGCTTTAAAGAGTTTTCTAATTATAATTGTGAGTTTAAAAATTGTTTACATGATAAAGAAAAAAGATGTCAAGTAAAAGAGGCAGTAGAGCGTAAAGAAATATTACAATCACGTTATGATAATTATTTAGATTTTATAAAGAAAGTATAAGAGGGAAAAATATGAAAACATCTATATCTTTTTTAAAAAGTAATAATAGTTTTGAAAAAACTTTAGATCTAATAAATGAATCAAAAGCTGATTACATCCATATTGATGTAACGGATGGTTTATTTGTAAATAATAAAACTTTATTTGATAAAAAGATGATTGAAACACTAAAAAAAATGAAAAAACCAAAAGATGTTCATTTAATGACTTTACATTTAAAAAACTATATAGATGTTTTTGCTTATTTAAAGCCAGAGTATATAACTTTTGAATTTGAAGCAGCATCGAATCCAGATGATATAATAGATTATATTAAAACAAAAAAAATAAAAGTAGGAATTGCTATTAATCCTTTTACAGATGTTAAAGCTTTAAAGTCTTATTTTGAAAAAATAGATTTAGTACTTGTTATGTCTGTTATTCCTGGTTATGGAGCTCAAAAATTTATTCCAGTTGTAAGAGAAAAAATTAAAGAATTATATAAGATTCGAGAGAAAAATAAAAATAATTTTTTAATAAGTGTTGATGGAGGAATAAACGATAAAGTATTAAGAAAAACAGATAAAGATAAATTGGATATTGTTGTTGCTGGCTCATATGTTTGTTTAAGTGCAGATTATGATAAACAAATAGAAAAATTGAAATAAAAAAAGACTTCATTTTGGAGTCTTTTTTATGCGGCCATTTTTTTTGCTTCTCTTGCAGTAATTAAAACAGATTTTCCATTAATTACTTTTTTTTGTAAATTGGTTTTTTGTCTACTTTTACTAGCATTACAAGCTTTACTTCTTCTATTTATGGTTAAAGGTTTCTTTTTTGATATATTAACTGCCATAAATAACACCTCCATTTGATTTATTTGTCTATAAAACTTTACCATAATATATGTAATAAGTCAAATTATAATGTTAAAATTAAAAAATAATATAATAGAAATAATTAGCAAAGCAGTATTATTTTATTTAATTTCTTTCTTTATATAATAAAAAGATATGATATAATTAAAATAATAAAAGAGGGTAATAAACATGGAAAACAAAAAAAGAATAATAATGTTAAGTGTGATAACTATAGCAATAACTC
>CANPJT010000025.1 GCA_947574255.1 uncultured Mycoplasmatota bacterium | reverse complement strand
CCGCCATCTCAACCTTGGCAAGGTCGTATACTAACCATTGTACTACACCTGCGTGACTAAATAATATCAAAAGAACTAAAAAAAAGCAATATGATAATTTAAAAAATAATTAATTAATGATATAATTAAAAATACTAGGAAGGGATAAAATGAAAAATAAATTAAAAAGTAGTATGAAGCAAGCCAAAAAATTAATTGTTTTATACTTATCAACTAATAAATTATTCATTTCATATATAGTATTATCATTAATTGGTACAATTATTTTAAGAGGATTTACAGTAGAAAATTCTTTAAATTTAAAACCTCTTTTAGTAGATTTATCTTTAATACTAATAATTGGATCTTTTGGATATTTAATTAAAGGAAACAAGCAATTTAGATATTATATGTTTTGGCTTATAATTTATACTTTGGCTGAAATAGTAAATCATGTATATTATATATTTTATACTTCATTTGCTTCTTTTGGAGAATTAGCTGGACTTGGTCAAGCAGAAACTGTCACAGGCTCAATTCTTGAAAAACTATCTTTAATTAACTTTATCTATATAATTATTCCTATTTTATTTATTATAATTCATAAAAAATTATCTAAAACTTCTTACTATAATATAATGATTAAAATAGAAAAAAATAAAAAAATATTTTTAACTACTTTAATTATCGGAATAATAATATTAGTCTATAGTTTATCTACCGCTACTAAAACAGATTATAGTCGTCTAGCAAAACAGTGGAATAGGGGAGCAATTGTTGAAAGATTTGGTATAATTATGTATCAAGGAAATGATTTAGTTCAAACTCTTCGTCCTAAAATAAGCTCTTTATTTGGTTATGAAGATTCAGCTAAACTATTTAAAGAATTCTTTACATCAGATGAAAATAAATACAATGAAAAAAATAAATACACTAATGTTTTAGAAGGATATAATATAGTTTTCATCCATATGGAGAGTATTGGTAAATTTCTAATGGATTTAGAGTATAATGGTGTTGAGGTAATGCCAACTATAAATGCTCTTGCCAAAGAAGGAATGTTTTTTGATAACTTCTATCCTCAAGTAAGTTCAGGAACCTCTTCAGATACCGAATTTACATTGTTAACATCTTTACTTCCAGTATCTTCAGGAATAGTATTTACTAGTTATTATGATCGTAATTATACAACTATTCCTAAATTATTAGCTGAAAAAAATTATTATACTTTTAGTATGCATGGTAATTATGCATCAATGTGGAATAGAGAAAAAGTTCATCCTAATTTAGGATATCAAAAAATGTATTTTCGTGAATCATTTGATATTCCTGATAAAGAAGATAAAGACTATATTAACTTAGGAATATCTGATAGTGCATTTTATCGTCAAGCTCTACCTAAATTAGAAGATATTGAAAATAACAATGTACAATACATGGGAACAATGATAACCTTGTCAAATCATTCGCCATTTGCTTTTTTAGATAAATATGGAGAATTCGATTTAAGTAGGATTATTACCCATGAAGATGGAACAATAGAAACAGTTGATTATTTATCAGATACTGCAGTAGGCAAATATATAAAAAGTGCCCATTATGCTGATGTTTCTTTAGGTGAATTTATTGAATCAGTTAAAATATCTGAACACTTTAACAATACAGTATTTGTGTTATATGGAGATCATGATGCAAAATTAACCCGCTCTGAAATTAATGAATTATACAATATGAATTATGAAACAGGAGAAACTTATACAGAAAAAGATTTTGAATATATTGACTATAATTCGTTTGAACATGATTTAAACAAAAAAACCCCTTTAATAATTTGGTCTAAAAATAAAAATGTCCAAAATATATTAAAAGGAAAAATTAGTTATCCAATGGGTATGGTTGATGTAATGCCAACCCTTGGTAATATGTTAGGAATAAAAAATGAATTTGTTTTAGGACATGATATATTTAATATTAAAAATAAAAATATAGTTATTTTTCCAAATGGTAATTTTTTAACCGAAAACTTATATTATAATAATTCTTCTGAAAAATACTATATTACTAAGCTTGGAACTGTAATTGAACAAGATTACATTGATGAATGTAAAAAATATGCTGACAAACGTCTAGAAGTGACAAATGCTATAATTATACATGATTTAATATATAATGAAGGACCAACCCTATATAATGAAGAAATTAATGGTTCTAAAAAGGAGCAAGATAATGAATAAGAAAAAAATGAGTAAAAAGAAAAAAATTATTATAAGTATTGTAATTAGTATAAGTATATTAATAATAATTGGTTGGTTTATTTTTTTAAAACCTAAAGAAAAAACAGATACTCCAGTAAAAGTAGTTGAAGTCTTAGATAGAATAGAAGGTTATGACTATGTTTTAGAGGATCGTGATACAGAAATTTATAAAGAAAAATTTTTAGAGTTAAAAGAAATCTTAGAAAGCAAAGAAATTGACTATGAAAAATATGCTCAATTACTTGCCGAATTGTTTGCAATAGATTTATATACTATTGACAATAAAAATAGTAAATATGATGTCGGTTCTTTAGATTTTATATATCCGGATGAAAAAGAAAAATTTCAAAATAAAGTAATGGATACAATGTACAAATTAGTTGAAGACAACTCTACAAATAAACGTAATCAAGAATTACCAATTGTTGCATCAACAGAAATAACAGAAACAAAAAGTACAACTTATTCTAAAGGTGAAAATAAACTAGAAGCATACGAAATACATATGAATCTAAATTATGAAAAAGATTTAAAATATGATAAAAAGGTTACTATAACACTAACAAAAGAAGAAGAAAAAGTTTATGTAGTTTCTTTAACTAACGCAGAAACAGAAGAATAAAAAAGGATTGTATAATCTTTTTTTATTTAGTATAATAAATTAAGAATAGGTGGTTATATCTAATGAAAATGAATAACAAAAGTAATTATGCCAAAGGAATTGTTTTAACAATTGCTTTAATTGTTATCGGAGTTAGTGTGACATATGCATATTTTACAAGTAATATAACAGGAAATGCTCAAGATACATCTCTTCAAGCTGGGACACTTCGTATTGAGACTAATTTAGATAGTGATAGTATAAGTGCAATTAATAATACAAAACTTCATTTAATAGAAAGTACTGATATTGAAAAAAGTTCTGAAAAAGTTGAATTTTATGTAAAAAATAACACAGAATCCAATGTTAATGCAGCATATGATATCTATTTAACAGATATAGAATTATCAAAAAACTTATATAGTGAATATTTTAAATGGGAATTATTAAAAGGAACAACTTCAATAGGAAGTGGTACATTTGAAACTGTAACTAGAACTGATACTCCCGAATTAAATGAAGCAAATACTGTCGTGACAACAGTTGAGCGTATTAAATTAAATACAAATAAAATTACTATAACACCTGATACAACTGATAATCTAACATTTAGAATATGGCTTGAAAATAATAATGGAGTAAACCAAATTGACTTAACAAATGGTAAATTTTCTGGAAGACTTTACTTAGAAGCCATACCAATTTCTCAAAATTAATTACATTTATAGCTAGCTATAAGTGTTTTTTTATTAAATTTACAACTTAAAATATCCATGATATAATACGAAAAAGGAAAGAGGGAATTAATCATGCTAGTGTCTTTATCTTTGACGATTTTAGTAGGTTTTTTTTTCCTAATAGGAATGATTATTCCTAAATTTTTTAAGAAAAAAGATAAATTGATACTAATTTCAACTGGTTTATCTTTTGTTATAATGTTATTTTTAATAGTATTTGATTTAGTTCCAGAAATTGATGAAATATTAGATCCTTTAAATAATTATAAAAATATAATACTAATTATAATTTTTGTTTCCTTAGGAATTTCTTCTTTAAGACTATTAGATTGTTTCATACCAGAACATAATCATAATCACCAAGAAAATGAAACAAACATTAAAGAACACAATGAACACTTTTTTCACATTGGAATTATAACAGCCATTTCTTTAACTATTCATAATATTTTAGAAGGTATTTCTATTTATATTAGTGGACTAAATTCTATAGAATCAGGGCTGATTATGGCCATTACTGTAGGTCTTCACAATTTGCCTTTAGGCATAGAAATATCAGCTAGTATGAGTGGGAGTGAAAGAAAAAAAAGTGCTAAAATATTAATAGCTTGTATTTTAATTTTTTCAAGTTGTCTAGGTGCTTTAATACTATATATTTTTCAAACCGAATTTAATCATTTATTAGAAGGAATACTTTTATCACTAACTTTAGGAATGATTATTTATATTTCTCTATTTGAATTATTTCATGAAATAAGAGAAAACATAACAAAAAAAGAAATAAAAATAGGAATTTTAATAGGAGTATTAATAGGATTTTTAATGTTTTTTATATAAATAAATAATAGGAGATGGAAAATGAAAAAAATTTTAGTAACAGGAGCCGCGGGTTTAATCGGATTGGAAGTTTTAAATAATTTGATTAAAGAAAATAAATATGAAATAACAGCTCTTGATTTAAAAAGTAAAGAAGCAAATAAAAAATTAAAAAAATATCAAAATCAAATAAATATTATTTATGGTGATGTTGAAGATTCTGTTTTAATGGATGCCTTAATAAAAGATCATGATTTTGTTATTCATCTAGCAGGTATTATACCTCCACTTTGTAATTTAAGTAAATCTTTTGGTAATCAAATAGATTACAAAGGAACTCAAAATATTATTAGAAGTATTAGCATTCTTAATCCCAAATGTTTGCTAGTTTACATATCAGCAACAACTATTTATGAAAAACAAAATCAAGAAGTTACTATAGACAGTAAAATAAAAATTAGCAATGAAGACTACTTTAGTAAAACTAAGGAAAGCTGCGAAAATTTAGTAAAAGAAAACCTAAAAAATTATATTATTTTTAGAATTCCTTTTATTTTAGGCGATTTAAAATTTAATAAAAACATTTATTTATATCAAAAAAATGAACCATTAGAACTAATAACTTCCAGTAAAGTTGCTGAATATATAGTATTATCAATCAATCATTATAAAGATTTTAATAAAAAAACAAAAATATTATCTGGTGGTAATAACTATCGTATAAATTCTAATGAACTAATGATAAAAATTTACAATACTTATGGTATTTCTTTCAGCCTGTTTTGGAATAAATTATTCAATCCTTATAAATATCATGGAAATATATTTAAAGAAGATAAAAAAATCAAAAATTTCCTAAAAAATCAAAATGATTCAATAGATTCTTATTTTCAAAATTTAAAGGAAATAAGTTCTAAAAGAAAAATAAATCGTATTATGGCTAGACCATTAAGAAAAAAATTAGAAAGAAGTTTGAAAAAATGATTGGACTTGCCTTACAAGGTGGAGGAGCTAGAGGAGCATATCAAGCTGGAGCATGTCTGGCTTTAAAAAAATTAAAAATTAAATTCGATGGAGTCTGTGGAACAAGTATAGGAGCTTTTAATGGGGCAATGATTGCTTGTGGTAAAGAAGAAGAATTAATAAACTTTTGGCAAAATGTTAATATTGGCAAAATTATTGATTTAGATGATAAATTATTAGAAAAAATAAATAAAAAAGAACATGATTTTAACTACTATAAATTAGGTTTTCTTAATATCATAAAAATACTTAAAAAACGCGGTATAAATATTAAAGGATTAGAAGATATTTTAAAAAAATACTTAGATGAAGAAGAATTACGAAATACTAGAATTGATTTTGGAATATGTACAGTAAGAATAAAAAAACTAAAACCTTTGTATATATTTAAAGATGAAATGATTAAAGGAAAACTATATGATTATATCTTAGCAAGTTGTTACTTACCAGTTTTTAAAATGGAAAGAAGAGTAGATAATCATTATTACCTGGATGGTGGATTTTATGATAATACTCCCTTAAACATGCTAATAGAAAAAGAATATAAGAAGATATATGTTATCGAATTAAATCCAGTTATCAACATTAACCGAAAGCCAAAAAAAGATGTTGAAATTATTCGTATAACACCTAAAAGAAGTTTAGGTGGTGTATTTAATTTTGATATTGAAAGTGTAAGAGATATTATCAAAATGGGTTATTATGATACTTTAAGAGTAATAAAAAAATTAGACGGTCATTACTATTGTTTTAAAAAATATCCTAACTTTTTTTATAGATTTATAATAAGAAATATTTCAAAAAAAGAAATAAACCATTTAAAAGGTTTCTTTAATGCCAAAACAGAAAAAGAGATAGTAATTAAATCTTTAGAATATGTTATGAAAAATGAAAAAATTGATTATTATCAAATCTATAAACCATTTAAAATGATAAAATGCTTAAAGAAAAATATTAACAAAAAGCATTTTGTATATAAATTTATTCAAAATATAAAATCATTTTAAGTTAAAAAACAGTTAATTTACATCTATTAACATATATGTTATATTAAAAAAGAAAAAGTGAGGGATTTATATGGGAAGATTTCCAAATATAGCAGCAAGTAAAGCTAAAACTGGTGCTGCCAAAGCTAAGATTTATTCTAGTTATGCCAAAGAAATATATCAAGTTGCTAAAACTGGTGGTACTGACCCTAATGGGAATTTAAATCTTAGAAGACTAATTGAAAAAGCCAAGAAAGATCAAGTAACAAGTGATGTAATTAATCGGGCAATAGAAAAAGCTAAGAAAACTGGCGGAGAAGATTATCAAACAATTATTTATGAAGGATTTGGGCCAGGAGCATCTACATTAATAATTAAAACCATGACAGATAATGTAAATCGAACTGTTGCTGAGGTAAGAGCTGCTTTTAATAAAGTTCATAAAAGTCTAGGTGTGAATAACTCAGTGTCTTATAATTATGATAATTTAACAATTATAAGTTTTAAATATGATAAAGAAGAAGAAATATTTAATGCTTTAATTGAAAATGGTATAGAATTTATTGACTTTGAAAATGAAAATGACATATTAACAATATCTGTAAACCCTAAAGATCAACACAAGTTAAAAGATATTATTGAACACATAATTCCTAATATTTCTTATGAATATGATGAAACAGGAATGTATCCCAAAGATAAAGTAAGTTTATCTAAAGAAGAATTAGAAGAATTTCAAAAACTAATGCGTATTTTAGATGAAGTCGAAGACGTAACTAACATTTATCATAATGTTAACTTAGAATAAGAAGCGTTGGCTTCTTTTTTTCAATTTTTTAATAAAAAAACAAGTGACAAGTTTCTTTTTCTTTTGGATCAGTTATAGAATTAAATATAAATATTTGTTATAATAAAAAAGCAAAAAGGGAGTGATAAAATGTCTTTACAATCTTTATGGACATTAATAACTAAAATAATGGACATTTGTATAGTATGGCTATTATTTTATTATATTTTAAAAAATATTAAAAATAATGTAAAAATGATTCTAATTGTTAAAGGAGTAATTTTAATTTTAGCAATTGAATTATTTAGTAAAATATTTAATTTATTTACAGTTGGAATAATCTTAGAATATATTTTAGAATGGGGCCCGCTAGCTATCATTATAATATTTCAACCAGAAATACGTAGTGTTTTAGAGAGTATTGGACGTACTCAATTACTCGGTCGTCATAAAACTTTATCATTTGATGAAAGAGAAAAAATGGTATGTGAAATTATGGAAGCTATTGAAGCTTTAAAGAAAACTAAAACAGGAGCTTTAATTGTAATAGAACGTGATATTTCTCTTCAAGAATATATTGATCCTGCAACTAAATTGTATGCAGATATAACTAGTGAACTTTTATGTAATTTATTTTTCAAAAATTCACCACTTCATGATGGAGGAATAATTATTCAAGGAAATCGCATAACTTGTGCGGGAAGTGTTTTTAAAACTAGTATGGATCCTAATGTTAATAAAAAATTAGGAACAAGGCATAGAGCAGCTTTAGGAATTGCTGAAGAAAGCGATGCTATTGCTTTAATAGTATCAGAAGAAACTGGAAAAATAAGTATTGCTTGCGATGGGGATTTAAATTATAATTTATCTCTCGACGAATTTAGATTACGCTTAATTGAAGAATTAAAGCCTAAAGCTGAAGTCTTCTACGAAGCTGATCGTGAAATGGAAGGAGATGATTTAGATGAATAAAAAGAAAACAAAACAAACAAAAATAAAAAAGAAAAAATTTGGACTTTTTCATAAATTATACAGTATTATTGACATATTAATTGTCACTCCAATAAGTAGAATTATATTTAAAATATCAGATAAGTTTAAAAATAATTCTAATAAGTTAGAAAAAATATTAAATCGTCCTAATATTTTATTGTATATATCTTTAATATTTGCTATAGGAGTATTTTTCTTAGTAGATAAGGAAGTAATTAATCTGGTTGAAAATGAAGCAGAAATAATTTCAAATCAGCCAGTCACTATTCTATACAATAAAGAAGCTTATGTTGTAGAAGGATTAGTTGATAGTGTGGATATAATCTTAACTGGAAATAAAAGTGCTATTTATTTAGCTAAACAATTAGGAGATCATGAAGTAGTACTTGACTTAACTGAATATAAACCTAGTGATACACCATATAAAGTGAAATTAACTTATAATCAAACTGTCGATTCTATTAAATATAAAATTGACCCAACATATGTAACAGTAACTATTAAAAATAAAATAAGTAAAACATCAGCAATATCTTATGAATTATTAAATGAAGACAAATTAAATGAAAAATTAAGTGTTGAAAATGTTGAGTTATCTAAAAGTGAGGTGGTAGTTAAAGGTTCAGAAGATGCTTTAGAAAAAATTGCTACAGTTAAAGCATTAATAGATTTAAATAATCCTGATTATAAAGATGCTGGAACCTTTGAAACAGATAATATACCTTTAGCTGCTTATGATAAAGATGGTAAATTATTAGATAATGTTGAAATAGTACCTTCAACAATATCGGCTACACTTACTCTAGATACATACAAAGCTTCGGTACCAATTAAAGTATTAACAACGGGTTCATTAATAACTGGAAAATCAATTTCAGCTGTTACAATAAATGGAGTAAATTCATATACTGTAGATATATATGGGGAAAAAAGTGTAATTGATAATATTTCTAGTGTTCCTGTTACTATTGATGTATCTGGACTTGGAAATAATGGTTCAAAAACTTATAATGTTACAGTATCAAAACCAAATGGAGTCCGTTATATTAGTGAAACAAGTGCTAAAATAATTGTTAGTTTCGGTGATGAAAAACAAAAAACTTTAAATATTAGTGCTATTACAAATAAAAACTTAGATGAAAAGCTTAAAGTTAATCTAACTGATGCAAACGCAATAGCTGTTCAAGTTAAAGGAGTCCAATCAGTAATTGATACTATAACTGAAGAAAATATATCAGCTTATGTTGACTTATCAGGATTTACTGTTGGAGATTATGAAGTAGAATTAAAAATAGACAATGATGATCCAAGAGTTTCATATGTTGTAACAAATAAAGTAAAAATAAAAATAGTTGAAAAGTAGTTCAACTTTTTTTATTTATAATCCTCTTTACAACTTATCAAATTTAATGATATACTTGTAACGTTAGAGGAGGTAAATTGTGAGTAAGTTTTGTGGAAATTGTGGAAAAGAGTTAGAAGAAAGTTTTAATGCATGTCCTGATTGTGGGACCAAAATAAATGGAGCTAATAATAATCAAAATCAAGGTTCTCCAGTTGTTACCAAAAGAGATATAGCTGTGTCTGTAATTTTATCTATAGTAACATGTGGGATTTATGGATTATATTGGTTTGTTTGTCTTAATAATGAAGCCAATAAAGTAAGTGGAGAAAATAATCCATCTGGTGGAGTAGCCCTTTTATTAACAATCGTTACATGCGGAATTTATTCTTTCTTTTGGAACTATAAAATGGGTCAAAAACTTTACAATGCTGGAAAAATGCATAATAAAGAAATAAGTGACAATTCAGTACTTTACTTAATATTATCAATTTTTGGTTTATCAATAGTTAATTATTGTTTAATCCAAAATGATTTAAATAGATTTGCTGAATAATAAAAAAACAACTAAAATAATATTCACGGGAACTATAGTATTCGTACTTCTTGTTGGATATTATTTTTTAAATAGTAAATTTGGTTTTGGAATACCTTGTTTATTTCATAAAATTACGGATTTTTATTGTCCAGGATGTGGAATAACAAGAATGCTTTTTTCTTTATTAAAATTAGATTTTTATCAGGCATTTCGTTATAACCCATTAACTTTCTGTCTATTATTTATATATATTATATACAAAATAATATCTTTAACTAAATATAAAATTAACATCGATCCCAAAATTTATTATTTCCTTATTATTATTGTTATAATTTTTGGAATAGTGAGAAATATACCTCTATTTGAATATTTAAAGCCTACGTACATATTAAAATAAAAAAATAAAAAGCTTTTTAAAAAGCTTTTTATTTTCAGAGCGTTGACAAAGTTAATGCTCTTTTCTTTATATAAAATTTGTTGTAC
>CANPJT010000024.1 GCA_947574255.1 uncultured Mycoplasmatota bacterium | reverse complement strand
CAAATAGATTATGGCTTTATATTTTTCTTATTTATCTTAATTTTATTTATGTATGATGGAATATTAATAATACTTATTCTTTCAATGAATTCATCAATCATTTCAGATTGAAGTATACATTCTTGGTATGGAATACCTGGATAATACTCGCTTGGATAATTTTTATAATCATTCTCCGTTATTACATATTTCTTTGATAAATATGAATTTAAACAACTATATGCGAAGTATAAATCTTTACAAAAAGTTTCATAACTATTTTCTTCTAAATATTTAGTTGTAAAACATTCTTCAAAAAATAAATAATCTGTAACTAAATGCAAAAACCAGCCCAATTCAAAATCATCGAATACTTTATGTTCCCCTAAAAATGCGTATAAATTAACTTTACTGCGAACATGGCTTATGTTATCAATACCACGATTCTTATTAGTATAATGAGTTATATCCTTATTTTGCGCCGCATCAGGATATAAAGTTCCTGAAATCACTTTTTCGTAATTATGCCCAGTATGATTTTTTAAATATTTTTTTGCAATTGCTAAATGAATAGTAGCACATGCCATTAGTTATTCCTCCTAAAAGAAAACGAACCCAACTAGAGGGTTCGGATGTATACTTCATGGTGCACCCAAAGGGAGTCGAACCCCTAACCTCTAGATCCGTAGTCTAGCGCTCTATCCAATTGAGCTATGGGTGCATTTTTAATGCAATTTTATTATAGTATAGTACTTTTAAAAAATCAAGTTATTATTTTTTTATCATTTAATGTCTATTTACTATTTGCAAAATCATTTTAAAATTTTATATATATTTGACTCCTTTCGACAAGTTATTGCGATTAAATAATTTATTATTCGTTTATAAAAAAATTTAAAGTTTACCAATAAATAAAGGAAATTTTAACATTGCAACGTTAATAACTTTTCTAATTTAGTTGGTATAATCAACTAGTAAGGTGGTCAATATGAAATTATCTAGTGCAATATCTCAAAAAATTTTAAAAATTTGTGATGAAAAAAATATCTCTATTAATAAACTAGCAGCCATCTGCTGTCTTACCCAGAGTACAGTTCAAAGTTTAATAGATGGTAAATCAAAAAATCCTAAAATGTTAACAATTATACGTATATGTGAGGGATTAGATATTTCACTAAGAGATTTTTTTGATGATCGCTTGTTTGACAATATTGAGAGGGAAGTTCAATGAAAATACTTAATAATAATGAAAATAATGTAGAAATTATATTAGATGAAAATGATATTTTAGATATATCAACACTTAAACGAAACAAAGAACATATAATAGTTAAGTGCTTAAATTCTAGTATACATGTTGATGAATTAACTATAAAACAAATAAAAAAGAAATCTATTGAAGAAAATGAAATAAAAAAAATGGAAAGTATTTTAAACAAAAAAAGGCCTTAAATGAGCCTTTTTATTTTGTAGTCATTTTTTTACTTTTTTTGTTTTTCTTTTTCCTTAATAAACAAATAATTAAAATAAATGCAAATAATAATCCACTTCCAAATGCAATACAAATATAACTATATTTTTTTATTTCATTTTTTAAATCTTTTATTTCTTCATCATTATATATTTGAAAAGTTTTTTCTTTAGTATCATAAGTATAATATTCATATTTACCTGATTCGACATTCATTCCATAACAGATTACAAAACGACTGCTATCTTTATAACGATATATTTCTACTTCTGCTTCATTTATTTTTATAGTTCCTTTTAAATACTTTTCAAATGGTTCAGGAAAATTAGTTAAGTAAAGAATTAAATTGTTAGAAGTAAATTCATTGTATAATGTATAAGTATTTTTCTTTTCATCATATATAGCTAAAAAAATGTTTCCTTCTTCATCTTTTAATCCCACTAAAGTAAACCCAGTTGTTTCGCTTTTAAAAGCAGGAATTTCTATACCATTTATAGTAATTGTTGTTTCTTCATAAACAGACGGTTTGGTTAAAATATCTACTCTTTTTACAACTGTATACTTATCTTTACCAATTGTTGTATTTATTGGATTTAAATCTTCAACCTCAATATTTAATTTATAAATTTTTTCTGAACCATTTTGAGCCTTCACCACTATATCGAAAGCATTACTTCCCTCAACTACTTCTTTAGTTCCATCTCCACTAACCGTTGCTGTCCCATCATTTTTGGTAGCAATTATATTTACAGATGTAACTGTTGATGGTACTGAAACATTATATTCAGTAGTATCCTTATTAAATTCTGGAGTTAAAGCAAATCCTTCAACTTCTAAATTTTTTAAATTATTGTCTTTACTATAGGTCGCTTCTAATTCTGCTTGAGTAATTATTTTAACTGTTTGATTACTTACATTAACTTTCATTTGACTTTCATCAAAGGCATATACTAGATAACTTCCAATATTAATACTAGTTGACCCACTTTTTAATGCTTGAAATTTTAATGTATATGTTTTACTTTTAGTTCCATTAGAACTAGTTGTATAATCGGCAACTGATGTGCTTCCACTTATTAATTTTAAATAACTACTATTATAATTAAGAAGGTATTCCCAACTTCCCATTGGAGTCGAAGAACTTATAGTTACATTTATGGTAATAGTACTTCCTACTACTGCTTGACCTCCACCACTCACTTTTATATTACAACTAGCCGCATTTACTTTAAGTGGAATAATAATTAAAAGCGCTATTAAAAATGCATATATTATATTTATTTTATTTTTCATATATATTGTACCTTTCTATTGAGTTATTTTGCTACTTCCTAAAATATGTTTTTGGACTTTTAATAAATCTAAGGAATTTATTTTTCCATCTTTACTTGCATCTGCTGCGATACTTGCTGCACCTTTTAAAATTGAACTTTTTAAAATATGTTTTTGAATTTTTAACAAATCTAAAGAATTTATTTTCCCATCCCCACTAGTATCACCATAAATAATAGCTTCGAATGTTCTACTTGTATTTCCATTAATTGTAATTTTATAACCAGTTCCAATTATCCCTGATGTAACAGTTTTATTATTGGTGTTTTGAATAGTTACACTACCTCCCATATTTTCTAAAATTCTTTTGATATGAGATACTTCCGTTTGTGGTTCTATTTTAGTAATATAATTACCATTTGTTGATAATCCAGCTCCTGTAATAATTGTGTCTACTGATGGTAAATTATTAGTAGTTCCCCCATTAGAAGGAGGATTATTGGTTTCCGAACCGATTCCGTTATAATCTTTATCACTAGAACTTTGAGGTAAAGATGTTTTACTAGGAAGATTTTCAAATATAGGAATATAAAAGTTAAATGAAGAATTTAACATATTAAGATTTGTATAGGCTTTATATATTGATGACGCTTCACTTTTTGGAGCATCAACATTGGTCATATATTGATTAGTATATAAACTAGTTTTAATATTTGGATTTACATTAAATTTTTGAAGATAAGCAGTTTGTTGACCGGCATCTAAATATCTATTTTTAATCCAATTTGCTCCTCCTGTTACAGCTGTTTGACGATCAAAATCTTGATTACCTGTTCCGCCCCATCCTTTAGAATAAGCATATTTCAAGGCACTTAGAGTAATATCATTACTACTATCATATGCAGCAATGTTATAAAAATTATAATAATGGTCTAAGCTGTGACCGTCATTTGCAACTTTTCCAGGATAACGTGAAGTATAATTTCCACTTATAGCTGAATATAATTGTCCATTATATGCTCCACTCGTTAATTTACCATTACCAAGTTCTTGATAAATACGACTAGTTATGGCAACTGGGCTCATACCTGTAGATTTTCCAGCATTTAATATATAGGTTGGTAAAGAAGGAATTTGACTAATTAAAAAATTATTATTATAAATTTTAGAAGTAGTACTTGTATAACCATTATCACTTATTAAATTGTTATAATATTGACTTTCAAACATAAATATATGTGTATCATTAAAAAAGTTACGAGGATCTAAATAATAAGCAACTACTCCACTAGTAATTGTTTTATATCCATTATAATTAGTTGTAGAACAATTAGTATTTATATAATTAGAATTGCTTGTATTCATTAGATTTTTTCCACAGCTGCTCTCAGCACTAACAGCAGCATTAAAATCTAACCCTGTTTTTAAACTTTCAAAATTCCAATTGGGGTGTTTTTCTTTTAATGAACATAATCCACTCCAATAGCTTGATGGAAATCCTTTATTTGCTAAGTCTGTTTCACAATTATTAGTAGGACTTGTATTATCTTGATTAGTATTTTTTTCATAAGCATTAAAATACAAACTACAAACATAACCAACTTTAGTTCCACTATAATAAATTTGGTACCAGCCTTCTCCACCACAGCCACCTTCATCATTAAATTTATCAATAGTAACTAAATCTTTAGATGTACCAATAGTTAATTGGGCTACTTGACTATGGTTAGTTCCTGGTCCTGAACGAACTCTTAAAACATCAGTTGATACAACTCCATAATATGAAGCAGCTTTAACTTGAATTATAAAACTAAATATTCCAATAAGAAATAAAATTAAATAAGTAGAACTTTTTTTCATTTTGACTCCTCCATCATCTATAGTAAATATATTATAACATTATTCGACATTTTTTCAAAGTGTAAAACATTGTTTATAACATACTTGTCAAGTAATTGGGGATTGTAATTATAGAGTAAATTATTATATAATTATAGAATAGGGAAAGGATATAACGATGAAAGTATTATTAAAAAAAATAAAAAAATCTAACAAAGTAGCTTTAATATGCTATTTATTAACTACTATTTTATTTATTATTGGTTATGTTTTATTTGCAAAATCTATTTTACAATTAGTAGGAATTGAAACACTTATAAGAATAATTTTATTAATTTTATTATTTATATGGTTTATATTTTATGTTCTCTTTGGTTTATCAACATTTATTGTAAGAAAATATAAAAAGTTTATTATTTTAACAATTATTAATATTATATTTATTACAGGAATGTTCACTATTTCAATTGTAATTAATAAAATTTATAATAAAATAGATATGCTTTCTTCCGATGAATATATTCTATATACGACTAATTTAATTGCTTTAAAAGATACTGAATTAAAAAGTGATAGTAAACTTGGAATGATTAGTAACCATGATGACATAGAAGGATATGTTTTAGCAAATACTTTAAAAAATAAAGAAAAATTAAATCAAGAAGTTATTTATTATGATGATTATTATGAAATGTTAGATGCTTTATATAAAGGTGAAATTGCTGCTATATTTGTTTCAAGTAATTATGTTATTTTATTTAGCGGTGAGGAAGCTTATAGTAATATTGCTAGTGATACAAAAGTTTTATATACTTATTCTGAAAAAATGAAATCTAAAACTATTACAAATACTAATAAAAAGTTAACTGATCCATTTACAATTTTATTAATGGGAGTTGATTCTGAAAAAGATGGATTGAATGCAAATGCTGCATTTAATGGAGATACTTTAATGTTGATTACATTTAATCCTAAAACTCTTAATGCAACAATTTTTAGTATTCCAAGAGATACTTATGTTCCTATTGCTTGCAATAATAATCGTTATAATAAGATTAATTCATCAGCTGCTTATGGAACTGATTGTGTAATAAATACTGTTCAAAATTTAGTTGATGTGACAATTGATTATTATGCTAAAATTAATTTTAATGGTGTTATTGATCTTGTTAATGCATTAGGTGGAATTGATGTAGATGTAGAAGCTCCTAATTATGATTATTATATTTCTCAACATGGAAAAGGAAGATTATGTGAAAGTAATTCTTTAAGAGATACAACTAAGCTTGTTTGTATGAATACTGGTATGCAACATTTAAATGGAGAACAAGCACTTGCTTATGCAAGAAATAGACATGGATTCTTAGAAAGTGATTTAGCTCGTAATCGACATCAACAACAAATAGTTGAAGCATTGGCAAAAAAAGTCATGAATGTTACTAATTTTGGAGATTTTGAAAAAATGTTAGAAGCTGTTAGTAAAAATATTGCAACCAACTTATCTACAAAGCAAATTCTTTCTTTTTATCAATCTTTAAAAGATATGTTACTTAATGGTCTAAAAGGCGAAGAATTTATTAATATTCAAAAAACATATTTAGAAGTTTATAACTTACCTATAAATATTGGTGGTTTAAATGTTTCAGCACTTGGCTATTATGATAATAGTTTGAATGTGATTAAAGATGCTTTAAATGTTAATCTTGGTTTAAAAGAAGAAGAAATGATTAAAACTTTTTCATATGACTATAATGAAGAATATACTTCACCTATTATTGGTAAAGGTATAAGTGGTGGAACAAGATTAACTACCCTACCTAATTTTAAAGGAAGTACAGTTGGATATGCTGAAAATTGGGCTATAAGTAATGGTATCACTTTAGGTAAAGAGTTTTTAGATTGTGGAACTGGTACTCCTGGTTTAATTAATGCTCAGAGTATTGCTCCAGGCACACTTGTTAAAAATATATCTTATTTAACTATCTATATTAATCAAGCTTGTGATGTTAATTCACCAATAAATACTAATCCAACTCCAGGAAACAGTAATAGTAATGATAATTCAAATAATAGCAACGATAAGGATAAAAATGATCCTACTGAACCAAAAGATGATGATATTACAAATGTCATTCCTGGTACTCCAGGAAATAATGACAATGATGATGACAATACCAATAACGAAAATAATAATAATCAAGATAGCTCAAACGAGAATAATCGAGGAAATGCAGACAATTAAGTCTGTATTTTATTTGTCAAATTATATTTGTTTTGTTATTATTATAAAGAGGGATAGTAGATGAAAGAATACAAAAAGAAGCAATGGAAAAGGATAAGAATTGCACTTATATTGGATAGTAATAAAAGAACAAATTATATTATAAAACATAAAATTTTTAGAAGTGTAGGAAAAAATTTCTTCTTTCAGCCAAGATTAATACCATCTGATCCAGAATTTATAAAATTTCATGATAATGTTATTGTTACTAGTAATGTTACTTTTGTAACTCATGATGTTTTTCATTTAGGATTAAATAATTTAGAACAAGGAAATTTTTTATATAATAATGGCTGTATTGAAATTATGGATAATGTTTTTATTGGATGTAACTCTACAATATTACCTAACATAAAAATAGGACCAAATGTTGTTATTGGAGCTGGAAGTGTAGTTACAAAAGATATTCCTCCTAATAGTGTTATTGCTGGAAATCCAGCTAAAGTTATAGGTACTTTTGAAGATTATGTTAATAAAAGAAAAAAGATAATTAATCTTTACTCTACAGATGGCTTATGGGAAAAATTTCAACAAGAAAAAAATAATAGGATTTAATTATATTTCCTATTATTTTTCTGTAATATTCATTTGACTTTTAGCATTAAGTGAGAAATTAGCAAATTCTTTTTTTAGATAAAGAGGATAAGCAGCAGCACCTATCATGGCCGCATTATCTGTGCAATACTTAAATTCTGGAATGCTTAAATTAACATTATATTCTTTAGATATTTTTTTTATTTCATCTCTTAAATAACTATTAGCTGATACTCCTCCAGCGATAATCATTTCTTTTATATTTAGATTCTTCAGAGCTAAACCTACTTTTCTTTTTAATTCATCAATAGCAATATATTGAAAACTAAAAGCTAAATCCTCTTTTCTTATTTCATTTCCTCTTTGTTGTTCATTATGCACTAAATTGATAATACTACTCTTTAGTCCACTAAAACTAAAATTATACGTTTTATCATCTACAGGTTTCGGCAAGTTGTATGTAAGTTTCCCTTCTTTGGCTAATTTATCTACATTAGGGCCCCCAGGATATTTTAAGCCTAAAACTCGTGCTACTTTATCGTAACACTCTCCAATGGCATCATCTAAAGTACTTCCAAGTATTTCAAATTGATAATCATCTTTCATTAATATCAAATCTGTATGTCCGCCACTTACCACTAAAGCTAGTAAAGGAAATTTTAATTGATTATTAATATTATTTGCATAAATATGGCCTATTGTATGATTTACAGCAATTAAAGGTTTATTATAAATATAACTAAGAGTTTTAGCAAATTCTACTCCCACTAGTAGACTTCCCAAAAGTCCAGGTGCATAAGTAACTGCTATAGCAGTTATTTCATTTATTGTTATGCTACTTTTATTTAGTGTTTCTTCCAAAACCATTGTAATATTCTCAGTATGCATTCTTGAAGCAATTTCTGGAACTACTCCTCCATATTCAGCATGAGTATCCATCTGAGTTAAAACTGTAAATGCATCAATTTCACAACCATTTTTAACTATAGCAATACTTGTTTCATCACAAGAAGTTTCTATTGCTAAAATATATACATCTTTCATTCACTTATTATCCTCCCCATTAAATAACCATCTTCATTACCATAATATTTTTTTCTAACATTAATAATTTCAAATCCAAATTTTTCATATAAATTTATAGCAGCTTTATTAGTTTTTCGTACTTCTAAAGTGATTACTTTTACACTGCTTTTTAATCCGCTAAATAAGTAGTCAATTAAACAACTTGCAATTTTTTTATTACGATACTCTTCTTTAACTATAATATTTAATATATCAACGGTTTCTTCTAATTCAACATACATTAAAAAGGAAATTATTTCTCTATCTTTTTCATACACTAAAATTTTAGTATACTCATCATTTAATATTTCTTTTAGATTATTGGTTTGACAAAAATTATTAGTTATTTTGTTTCCTAAATTATAGATTTCTTCTAAATCTTTTTCTAAAGCACATCTTATCATTTTTGGACCTCTATTTTTTTAATATATAAAGGATTTACAGCATGAGGATTGATAGAATTTAATGTGTTAGAATATTTTATTATTTTTTCATAATTTAGTTCAATTTCCTCATAATATTCTATTTTATTTAGTTTTTCTTTAAATTCATTGTTATTTAGATATTTATATTCTCCAATTAGGTTATTTTGATTATCAAATTTTCCAATATATACTCCATTTTTTTCTCTTTCGCCAATCAAAATACTTTCATGGGAAAATGAAATAGCTTTAATAAGTAAACTTGATAAAACTTTTATGGGAATATTTAGAGTAAATGCTATCGTTTTGGCAATGGTTACACCAATTCTTACTCCGGTAAATGATCCTGGTCCATTTACAACAATTATTTGATTTATGTCATTTATTTTTAAATTAATACTTTCAATAGTATCAACTAATATTGGCATAGTTGTTATGCTATGATTGTTATCTGAAACTACTTCTTTCTTTATAATTACTTCTTCATTTTGATATACTACTATTATTATTTTATTATAGTGAGTATCGATAAATAATGTATACATCTTACTTTCCTTTCAACAAAAAACAAAAAAACTCTTAAGTAGGAGTTTTATTATAGCACACTATCACATAAATCTTCATAAACTTTTCCATGTGGTTCAAATTTTAGAACTCTAGTGTTCTCATCAATAATTTTAAATTTAATTACTAACCTTTCTTCAGGTAAATAATCACTAATTAAATCAGACCATTCAACAATAGATACTCCACCTTTATTAAAATATTCTTCTATTCCAACAGTTTCACAGGATCCTTCTAAGCGATAAACATCCATATGATATAAAGGAAGTTCGCCATTAAGATACTCTTTTACTAAATTAAAAGTTGGAGAGGTAACGTTTTCTTTAATACTCATCGCATTAGCGAATCCTTTTACAAATACTGTTTTACCACTTCCTAACTCTCCTTCTAAACAAACAACCATATTAGGAAATTTTTCACTTTCAATATTTTGGGCTAATTCTAAAGTATCATTTTCATTTCTTGATGTAAATTTATAATCCATTGTTATCACCTAGATTTATTATAACAAAATGTATTAATTTAATTCAATATGTTATATTAATTTTAATTTAATTTTTTTTTACAATTGATTTAATTCCTCGAATTATAGTTTTTGTATCAAAGTTTTTTTTAGCTTCTTTTACTAAATCTTTTAATAAATTTATCATAATTTTTTTACTTTCTTCATCTAATTTTTTAAATGATTTTACAATACTGGGTATTTTAATTAAACTCATTTTTGAAAGATTTTCTATTGTTTCAATTTTATTTTTATCTAGAATTTGAAATAAAGTGTTGATAAATAATTCTCTTTCTTTTTTACTAATTCTTCCTAACCACTCATTTAACATATTATTTATTTTATTACTTGTTTCATCAATTTCTTTCATAGTAATAAAATTAGTATTAATTACTTGCCATGATAATGGATCATGTTGCCAAATTCCGCTACTGGAACTTTTTACAACTTTGTACTCACCTTTATGAGTTAATAACATACCAATAATAGATGTTTCAGGAATAATGGTTATCACTTTGTTGATTATTTTTTGATAGTTTTTTGACAAAGTAAATTCTTCTAAAAATCCTGGTCCGTCATTATTATAGACATTTTTAATTCTTCTTTTTATTTTATCTTTACAGTTTGAAGCGGCATATACAGCAAGATTGCCACCTTTTGAGTGTCCACCTACTATAATATTTTTATATTTACGACTAACATTATTTACATACTTTACAGCTTCTAATTGAGAAGGAATTTCAGACATGAAGCAAAGATTAAAATCCTCTTTCCAACCAAATAGATTATTATCGGTTCCTTTAAAAGCAATATATATTGTATTATAATTTAATTCTATGCTTAATGCTGAAAACTGTTTTTCTTCTTTTTTAGAAGTTATATTTATATAATTAAATAATTTTAGATTTTTAAAGCGAATGGAATCCTTTAAAGTTTTTAAAAAAGGAAGTGGATTATCTGATAAAATAAATTCAGACATAATTTCTTTTTTTTTATTTTTTTCTAAATATCTATTCAACGCTTCACCCAATTTTATTTTTTTATTAGTAACTATATTTTTAAAATTATAAAAAACTAACTCAGAAAATATTAGGTTATCAACTTCATTAAAATGAGAATTTTTTAAGGTAATATCTCCTCGCCAATCAAGATAATCTTTAATATTTCCCATTTTACCACCTCTTTATTATATGTATATTATAGTACTTTTTTTTAAACTAAAATAATTTATTGTAAAATCCATGGAGATTCACTAGTTCCTGACCCTGTTGCTTCAAGGCCTGATTTCAGAATAACTATTGGACGTATTCTTGCTCCCCTACTACTACTAACTAGCGAACCGCAAGTCGAAGTCCCACAAGTGCTCCTTGAACTTCCCAAAAGCTCTTGCGAATAACTACTAGACAAATCTGAACATCCATATTTATAAACAGCTCTTCCTTTATAAGAAAAATCAATTTTTCCTGTTGTATAATAATTACGTGAAGCTACCCAATATTGTTGCAAATCAGCATTATTATCTGTACAAAGGCTATCAAACACATTTTTTAATAAATTAATATCATCTTTATATAAAATATCTCCTCCACCCTTAGGTTCATTTTCAGAAAGATTCGCTTCATTTGATGCAAAAGGAGCTGTTCCACTCATCTGTACTTTGCTTGTATCTGTTATATATTCTGTTTGACCATTATATCCTATATATCTAGAACCATTTGTAAAATTTTCATTTTCATATTGTTTGGCTATTGTATTTAATGTCCCCACAAAATTAAGATATCCTGTTCTTCCGTAGAAATAGACCTTTTCATCTGATGCATATTCTGATATCATCTCTACTGTTCCGTCATC
>CANPJT010000023.1 GCA_947574255.1 uncultured Mycoplasmatota bacterium | reverse complement strand
CAATACCAGACTTTAGTAGTGGAGATATTGAATTAACATTTACAATAGATAATCAGGTTGTAGATCAAGTTTTTCCGGGTAAAAATGATGGATATGTTGCCAATAATATAACATGTGAAAACGGAGTTACTGCTGAGTGGAATGATACTAATTGGGGGCTTGTAAGTATCAATTCAAATAATAGTAAAAAGATAAAATGTAATATTGATTTTAAAGAAGAAGTGACCCTAGTAAAATATTTAAAGAATCTTAATTCAGAAGAATTAGTAGAAGACGAATATGGCAATTTAAGATATGTTGGAAATAATCCGAACAATTATGTATCATTTAACAATGAATTATGGCGAATAATAGGAGTAATGAAAGATATAGAGAATCCAGATGGAACTAAAGAAGATAAAGTCAAACTAATAAGAAGTGAAAGTATAGGAAATTATTCATGGGATAATAAACCGAGTGGAACAGGGTCATCAACAAGTAATAGTGGAAGTAATGATTGGAATGATAGTACATTACAAAAAGTCTTAAATGAAGGAGTATACTATAATAGAACAAGTGGCGATTGTTCAAGTGGAAGTAATGGAGCAACAAAACCATGTGATTTTACAAGTAATGGATTAACTAGTGAATCGAAAAATATGATAAGTGAGAGTGTATGGAACTTAGGAGGAACAGCAAGTTATACAAGTAGTAGTAATGGATTAGCGAAACATTGGTATTCATATGAAAGGGGAACAACTGTATATACTGGGAGACCAACAAAATGGACAGGGCGTATTGGATTAATGTATCCAAGTGATTATGGATATGTAACAAGTGGAGTAAGTACAACAGATAGAGCAACATGTTTAAATAAAGAATTATATAACTGGGATGGAAGTGGAGTAAGTGACTGTAAGAGCAATGACTGGTTGTATAATAGCAGTAGTGCACAATGGACATTAACACCGGATTCGTCCAGTACTAGCATTGTCTTCATTGTCACTTCGGCAGGTGGTGTCAACCGTAGCGTCGCTTATAACGCGCGTGCTGTGCGCCCAGTCGTATATCTAGAATCGAGAGTGGGAATAGGAAGCGGAGAAGCAGGATCTAGTACTTCACCATTTGTTTTAAAAAATTAATGATTAATATATCAAACATATTTTTGATAAAAAGTCAATGAAAATATAGTTTTTTTCGTTGACTTTTTATTTACTTTAGTTTATAATTTTGAGTTATAGTTAGTCTTTAGATTGAATGGTGATTTTTTGGAACATTATTTTACTAATAGTAAAGAGCTTAAAAGTGAGTTTAGAACAATTAAATATAAATATAATGAATATCAATTTATTTTTACAAGTGATAATGGAGTTTTTTCAAAAGATAGAATTGATTTTGGCAGTAGAGCTTTAGTAGAAACTTTTTTAGATACTAATACTAAAAAAATTAATAGTATTTTAGATGTCGGTTGCGGATATGGTTTTATGGGAATTGTTTTAGGAAAAATTTTAAATGTTAATACTATATTAATTGATATTAATAAAAGAGCAGTACATTTAACAGAGAAAAATATCAAAGAAAATAAAGTTAAGGCAAGATCTTTAGTTAGTGATGTTTATGAAAATGTGGAAGAACGTTTTGATTTAATTATTACTAATCCACCAATTCGGGCGGGAAAAAAAATAGTTTATGAAATTTTAAAAAATGCTAAAGAATTTTTAAATTCTGATGGAGAATTATGGTTTGTAATTCGAAAAGAGCAAGGGGCAAAAAGTGCAATAAAGGAATTAAGTGAGTTGTATAAAATTAGTCTTGTTAAAAAGATAAAAGGTTTTTATATAATTAGGGCAAAAATAGATTGACAAGAAAATTTAATGCTGATAAAATTGTAAATTGGTGACGTGTTAATTTTTTTCCAAAAAATAAATTAAGTTTAAGTTCAAAAAATATGTTAGATGGGGTGAAATCGTGGCTTTTAAATTACAAAAATTTGGAGATTATGTAAAGAGAAGAAGTTTTTCAAAATCAAAAAATACAATGGAACTAGCAGATTTGCTAGAGATTCAAAAAAAATCTTATCAATGGTTTTTAGAAATTGGAATAAAAGAGGTATTTGAAGAGTTATTTCCGGTTGAAAGTTTTACGGGAAATGTAACAATTGACTTTGGAGATTATTCTTTTGATACACCTAGGTATTCTATAAAGGAATCTAAAGAAAGAATGGTTAATTATGCTGCACCTTTAAAGGTACAAGCACGTGTTTTTATTCATGAAACAGGTGAGGTTAAAGAGCAGGAAATATTCTTAGGGGATATGCCTTTAATGACTGATGCAGGAACATTTATTATAAATGGAGCAGAACGTGTTATTGTTTCTCAATTAGTTCGTAGTCCAAGTATTTATTTTAAACGTGAAATTGATAAAAATGGTCGTCGTATTATAACTGGTGAAGTTATACCTGATCGTGGGACATGGCTTGAGTATGAACTTGATGCAAGAGATGTAATGTATGTAAGAATTGATAGAACGAGAAAAGTTCCTGTTACTACCTTTTTAAGGGCTTTAGGTTTATCTAACGATGAAGATATTTTTAGTGTGTTTGGAGAGAATGAATATTTACAAAATACACTTCTTAAAGATAGTACTAAAAATAGTGATGAAGCTTTAATTGAAATTTATGAAAAATTAAGACCAGGAGAACCTGCTACATTAGATTCGGCAAAGAATCAATTAGTTGTACGTTTTTTTGATCATTTTCGTTATGATTTAGCTCGTGTTGGACGTTATAAATTTAATAAAAAGTTGAATGTTGCTGATCGTCTTTTAAATGCAACTTTAGCAGAAGATATTAAAGATGGTAAGGAAATAGTAGCTAAAAAGGGAGACATTGTAACAAAAGAGATTTTGGAAAAAATAAAATTAGCATTACAAAATGGTTTTGGGGTTAAAAAAGTTGTAATTAATGAAGAGTTAGATCAATATGATAATATTCAAGAAGTAAAAGTTTATGATAAACAAAATTCTGAAAGAATTATTAAAGTTATTGGTAATGACCAAACGATTGATATAAAAAGATTAACAATTCCAGATATATTTGCTTCAATTTCTTATTATTTAAATTTACATGAAGGTTTTGGGAATGTTGATGAAATTGATAATTTAGCAAATAGACGTGTTCGCCAAGTAGGAGAATTAATTCAAAAACAATTTAAGGTTGGTATGGCTCGTATGGAAAGAGTTATTCGTGAGAGAATGACAACCCAAGAAATAGATGCAGTTACACCTAAGTCTTTAATTAATATTCGTCCTGTTACAGCAATATTAAAAGAATTCTTTGGTTCTTCTCAACTTTCAAAATTTATGGATCAAATTAACCCAATTGCTGAATTGACTGATAAGCGACGTTTGTCATCTTTAGGACCAGGAGGTCTTTCGAGAGATCGTGCTGGAATGGATGTACGTGATGTTAATGCTAGTCATTATGGGCGAATTTGTCCAATTGAATCACCAGAAGGGCAAAATATCGGTCTTATAACTTCCCTTGCAGGATATGCTAAAATTAATGAATATGGATTTATTACAACTCCTTATCGTAAAGTAATAGATGGTGTTGTAGGGGACGAAGTTATTTATATGACTGCAGATGAGGAAGCAGATTATTACATTTCACAAGCTACAGTAAAATTGGATGAAAATAAACGTATAGTTGAAGATGAAGTACTTGTACGTATTAATGGCGATAATGTTATGTGTAAACGTGAACAAGTAAATTATGTTGATGTGGCTCCAAGTCAATTAGTAGCTATTACAACTAGTTGTATTCCATTTTTGGATTATGATGATGCTAATCGTACTTTGATGGGAGCAAATATGCAACGTCAAGCAGTTCCTCTTTTAACTTGTGAGTCTCCAATTGTTGGAACAGGTGTTGAACATGTTGCGGCAAAATATTCAGGAAGTACAGTAGTTTCTAAAGCTGATGGTATTGTTGAGTATGCGGATTCTTTAAAAATAATTGTGAAAACTGCTAAGGGAAGAGATACATATTATTTAGCAAATTTTGAACGAACTAATGCTTCAAGTAGTTTGAATCATAAACCACTTGTTAAAGTGGGGGATAAAGTTCATGCTGGTCAAGTAATTGCTGATGGACCTAGTACCCAAAATGGAGAACTGGCTTTAGGTAAAAATATGACTGTAGCTTTCATGACTTATAATGGTTATAATTATGAAGATGCTGTTATATTAAATGAAAGACTTGTAAAAGATGATGTTTATACATCATTACATATAGAACGTTATGAAATTGAATGTAGAGACACTAAACTTGGACCAGAAGAAATTACAAGAGATATTCCAAATGTTGGAGAAGAGGCAAGACGTAATTTAGATGCTGAGGGTATTATTAGAGTTGGTACTGAGGTTAAAGAAGGAGATATTCTAGTTGGTAAAGTTACACCAAAAGGTGTTCAAGAACTTACTAGCGAAGAAAAATTATTACATGCTATTTTTGGAGAAAAAACACGTGAAGTTCGTGATACATCATTAAAAGTAGAACATGGTGCAGATGGTATAGTTCATGATGTTAAAGTTTATACTAAAGAAAATAGTGATGATATGCCAGCAGGTGTATTTAAAATAATTCGTGTATATATTATTCAAAAACGTAAAATTCAAGTTGGAGATAAGATGAGTGGTCGTCATGGTAATAAAGGTGTTATTTCCCTTGTTTTGCCAGAAGAAGATATGCCATATTTACCAGACGGTACACCAGTAGATATTATGTTAAATCCACTAGGAGTTCCAAGTCGTATGAATATTGGCCAAATATTAGAAGTACATTTAGGAATGGCTGGGAAACAATTAGGTGTTAAGTATGCTACTCCAGTATTTGATGGAGCAAATTTAGACGATATTCATGAAGAGATGCTTGAAGCAGGAATGAGTGAAGATGGTAAAGTAGAACTTATTAATGGTCGTACTGGAGAACCGTTTGAAAATCGTGTAAATGTTGGTGTTATGTATATGGTAAAACTTCATCATATGGTTGATGATAAATTGCATGCTCGTGCAACAGGACCATATAGTTTAGTTACACAGCAACCTCTTGGTGGTAAAGCACAATTTGGTGGTCAAAGATTTGGTGAGATGGAAGTTTGGGCATTATATGCTTATGGTGCTGCTCATGTTTTACAAGAAATTTTAACAATAAAATCTGATGATGTTGTTGGACGTGTAAAGGTATATGAATCACTTGTAAAAGGTAAAACTGTAAATCAAGCAGGGGTTCCAGAATCTTTTAGAGTTTTAATTAAGGAATTCCAAGCTTTAGGATTAGATATGCAAGTGTTAAATAATGAAAACGAATTAATGGATATGAAAGATATTGAAAAAGATGAAGAAAGCGAAGATACAATTCGAATTGATGAAATAGATATTAATGAAGAAACTTTGAAAGAAAATCAAGAAGATAGTGAATCAAATAATGAAGATTATCAAGAAGAGGATTTTGAAGCAGATTTGGATGATTTGGAATTTCCTGAAAATATAGAAGAGGAAAATATGGAAGGTGGTGATATCCTATGATAGAAGTTAATAATATTAATGGAATTAAAATAGGAATTGCCTCTCCAGAAAAAATTCGCGAATGGTCTTTTGGCGAAGTAAAAAAACCAGAAACTATTAATTATCGTACTTTAAAACCAGAAAGAGATGGTCTTTATTGTGAAAAAATATTTGGTCCATCAAAAGATTATGAATGTAGTTGTGGAAAGTATAAAAGATTAAGGTATAAAAATGTTATTTGTGATCGTTGTGGAGTAGAGGTTACAAAGTCTAAAGTTCGCCGTGAGAGAATGGGACATATAGAACTTGCTAGTCCTTGTAGTCATATTTGGTTCTTTAAAGGTGTGCCATCTAAAATGGGATTAGTTTTAGATATGTCACCAAGAGATTTAGAAGAAGTTTTATATTTTGTAAGCTATGTTGTAATTGATCCAGGAAGTGCTCCACTTGCTAAAAAACAAACTTTATCTGATAAAGAGTATCGTGCTTATTATGAAAAGTATGGTTCTAGTTTTAGAGTTGGAATGGGTGCAGAAGCGATTCAAGAATTATTAAAAGAAGTAGATGTAGATAAGGAAGTAGAAGATTTACGTGAAGAGTTAGAAACTGCAACAGGACAAAAAAGAATTCGTTTGGTTAAGCGTCTTGATTGTTTAGTATCTTTTCAGGAATCAAATAATCGTCCTGAATGGATGATATTAAATGCACTTCCAGTTTTACCTCCAGATTTACGTCCAATGATTCAACTTGATGGTGGTCGTTTTGCAACAAGTGATTTGAATGATTTATATCGTCGTATAATTAATCGTAATAATCGTTTAAAAAAATTATTAGAACTCGGTGCTCCTACTATAATTGTTCAAAATGAAAAGCGTATGCTTCAAGAGGCTGTTGATAGTTTATTTGATAATGGAAGACGTGGACGTAGTGTTACTGCTGCTGGTAATAGGCCGCTTAAATCATTATCTAGTATGTTAAAAGGTAAGCAAGGTCGATTCCGTCAAAACTTACTTGGTAAACGTGTTGATTATTCAGGTCGTAGTGTTATTGTAGTTGGACCAAATTTAAAAATGTATCAATGTGGAATTCCAAAAGAAATGGCTTTAGAGTTATTTAAACCACACGTTATTCATGGTTTAGTTGATCGTGATCTTGCTCATAATATTAAAGGTGCTAAAAAGTTAATAGAAACTCGTGATGATAGTGTTTGGGATGTTGTTGAAGATGTTATTACAGAACATCCAGTAATGTTAAATAGAGCTCCAACGTTACACAGACTTGGTATTCAAGCTTTTGAACCAAAATTAGTTGGAGGAAAAGCTATCCGTCTACATCCACTTGTATGTGCGGCATTTAATGCGGATTTTGATGGAGATCAGATGGCAGTTCATGTGCCTTTAAGCGAAGAAGCTAAAGCAGAGGCTAGAATTTTAATGTTGGGTGCTAATAATATTTTAAATCCCAAAGATGGAAAACCTATTGTTACGCCAAGTCAAGATATGGTATTAGGTAATTGTTATTTGACAATGGAGAAAGCCAATGAAGAAAATGAAGGAAAAGTATATAAAGATAGTAATGAAGTATTAATGGCTTATGAAAGAAAAGAAATTACTTTACATACTAGAATAGCTTTGCCAGTTAAGTCATTTAAGCATAAATTATTTACTGATGAACAAAAAGATAAGTATTTAATTACTACTTGTGGAAAAATAATATTTAATGAAATTTTGCCAGATTCTTTCCCTTATATTAATGAACCAACAAAAGAAAATATTGAAGGAATTACACCAAGTAGATATTTTGTTGAAATGGGAACTAATATAAAAGAAGAAATTGCTAAATTTGAGTTAGTTTCTCCATTTAGAAAAAAGAATTTAGAAAGTATTATTGCTCAAGTGTTTAAAAGATATAAAACTACTGAAACTTCAATGATGCTTGATAAATTAAAAGATTTAGGATTTAAGTATTCAACTATTGCAGGTATAACAGTTTCTGCTGCAGATATTCATGTTAGTGAGACAAAAGAAAAAGTTATAGAAGAGGGTAAAGAAATTGTTGATAAGATTAATAAACAATTTAAACGAGGACTAATTACAGAAGAAGAACGTTATAATAATGTTATTAGTACATGGAATAGTCAACAAGATAAAGTTAAAGCAGAACTTCAAGCGATGGCTGATGGGGATTTTGATAATCCGTTATTTATGATGATGAATAGTGGTGCTCGTGGATCGATTTCTAACTTTGTTCAACTTGCTGGTATGCGTGGATTAATGGCAAAACCTGATGGTTCAACAGTTGAAATTCCGATTACTTCAAACTTTATTGAAGGTCTTAAAGTATCAGAATTCTTCTTATCAAGCCATGGTTCTCGTAAAGGATCTGCTGATACAGCTCTTCGTACAGCGGATTCTGGATATTTAACAAGACGCTTAGTAGATGTTGTTCAAGATATAATTGTTCGTGAATTTGATTGTGGTTCTATTCATGGAGTAGAAGTATATGACTTAATTAATGATAAAGATGGTTCGGTAATAGAGCCTCTTGCTGAACGTATTTTAGGAAGATTTTCAGCACAAAAGATAATTAATCCAGAAACAAAAGAGTTAATTTTAGATAAAGGTGAAATTATTACTGAAAATATTGTATCTAAAATTGAAAAAGCTGGTATTAAAACAATAGAGATTAGAAGTATTTTAACTTGTAAATGTGAACAAGGTGTATGTCAAAAATGTTATGGACGTAATCTAGCAACTGGTAATTTAGTTGAAACAGGTGAAGCAGTTGGAATTATGGCTGCTCAATCTATTGGTGAACCAGGTACACAGCTTACTATGCGTACATTTCACTCAGGAGGAGTAGCTCATGGTGGAGATGCGGATATTACACAAGGTTTACCGCGTGTTGAAGAGTTATTTGAAGCAAGAAATCCTAAAGCTAAAGCAACTATTGCTGAAATTAGTGGTAAAATAGAGTCTATTGAAGATCAAAATGGTAAAAATAAAATTGTTATTGCCAATGATGTTGAGGTGCGAGATCATATTACAAATTATAATATGAAAGTACGTGTTAATGTTGGAGATATAGTTAATGCTGGAGATAGATTAACTGAGGGAGCAATTAGCCCTAAAGAATTACTTGCTGTAACTGATCCACTTACTGCTCAAGAATATATTTTAAAAGAAGTTCAATCGACATATAAATTACAAGGTGTTGATATTTCAGATAAGCATATTGAAATAATCGTATCACGTATGATTAGCAAAGTGCGTATTCTTGATGCTGGAGATACTGATTTTGTTGAAGGTTTAACTGTATCAATGAGGGAATTTACAGAGGGAAATAGACCTGTTATTTTAAGAGGTGGAGTACCAGCTAAAGGTAGACCTTTAATGCTAGGTATAACTAAGAGTTCATTAGAAACAGATTCATTCTTATCTGCTGCTTCATTCCAAGAAACAACTCGTGTTCTTACAGATGCTGCTATTCGAGGAAAAGTTGATCATTTAAGAGGATTAAAAGAAAATGTTTTAATTGGAAAACTTATTCCAGCTGGTACAGGTGCAAAACAATATAGTGATATTGAAATACTTTTACAAAAAGAATTTATGAATGATGATGCAAGTGAATTTTTGGAAGAAAAATTAATGGATGATTGTGATTTATCACAAGACAGCACTTTTGAAGAAACAATAACTGAAGCTTAATTAAGGCTTCTTTTTGTTTTCATTAAAAAATTTTTGTAGTATAATTTTTTTAGTGATGTTTATGCAAAAAAAATTATCTAAAAAGTTTATTATTGAACTTTCTAAATTAAAAAATGAACCCAAATGGATGTTAGAATTTCGTCTTAAATCTTACGAAAAATTTTTAGAGTTAGATAATCCTAAATTTGGTCCTTTATTGGATTTTTCTTTTGATAGTATTTTATATTATAAAAATGAAGAAGAAAAAAATAAGAGCAACTGGGAAGATGTTTCTAAAAAAGTTAAGGATACTTTTTGTAATTTAGGAGTAATTGATGCAGAAAAAAATTATTTAGATGGCGTAACTAATCAATATGAAAGCGAAGTAGTCTATCACAAGCAAAATACGAATAAAGATATTATTTTTTTAAGTACTGATGAAGCTTTACAACAGTATCCTGAATTTTTTAAGCGTTATTTTAATAGTTTAGTCAGATATGATGAAAATAAGTATACAGCATTAAATGGAGCTGTTTGGAGTGGAGGAACTTTTATTTATATTCCTAAAAATACAAAATTAGATCGTCCACTTCAAAGCTACTTTAGAATTGATACAGAAAATTTAGGACAGTTTGAACGAACAATTATTATTGTGGATGAAAATTCTTCTTTAGAATATATCGAAGGATGTACAGCTAGAAGTTATTCTAGTAATTCATTACATGCAGGAGTTGTAGAAATATTTGTTAAAGATAATGCTACAATGAGATATTCAACAATTCAAAATTGGAGCACAGATGTTTATAATTTAGTAACTAAAAGAGCGATTGTTGGTAATTATGGAAAAATGGAATGGATTGATGGTAATATTGGAAGCAAGGTTACAATGAAATATCCTTCGTGTATTTTGAAAGGAGATTGTGCAGTTGGTAATTCTATTTCAATTGCTTATGCTAAAAAAGGCCAAGTTTTAGATGCAGGAGCTAAAATGATTCATTTAGGAAAAATGACAAAAAGTAATATTTTGAGTAAATCAATTGCAGAAGATGGAGGAATTGCCAATTATCGAGGATTGACAAGAATTGATGAAACGGCGATTGATAGTGTTGCAGAAATCAAATGTGATACAATTTTAATTGATGATAATTCTAAAAGTGATACTTATCCTACAAATATAGTAAGTAATAATTCTTCAAAATTATCTCATGAAGCAACAATTTGTAAAGTTGATCAAGATAAATTATTTTATTTGATGAGTAATGGGCTTACAGAAGAAAGAGCTAAAGAGCTATTAATTATGGGATTTATAGCAGATTTTAAAAAAGAATTACCAATGGAATATGCTGTAGAACTTAATAGATTATTAAAAGAATAAATATTGTTAAAATTTAATAATTTAAGATATCAAAATTGCAAATTTTTAAAATATTTAAAGCAGATTTAGAAGATTTGCTTTTTTTATGTTTTAAATAACTTAAATATTAAATTTGTCTTTTAACTTATTATTTGGTTTAATGCAAGAGAAAGGAGATTTTTTATGAATCAAGTAATATTAGTAGGAAGGTTAACTAGTGATCCTGAAGTAATAGTAACTGAGAATGATAAGAAAAAAACATCGATAACAATAGCAGTAACTCGTCCTTTTAAGAATAGTGATGGTATTTATGAAGCAGATTTTATTAGATGCATTTTATGGAATAATATTGCGCTTAATACTTGTGAGTATTGTCATACTGGAGATGTTGTTGGAGTTAAAGGAAGGTTGCAAACTAGAAGTTATGAAGATGAAAATAAAACTAGAAAATATATAACAGAAGTTATAGCTGAGAAAATAACTTTTTTAAGCAGTAATAAAAAAGAAGAGCAATAAAAAAGTAGAAAATAAAATTTTATAACATATAGTTTAATAGGTGAAAAAATTATGAAAAAATTTTATAAATCTATTGGTTTAATTGGTATTATGTTATTTAGTTTTTATTATACAGAAAAAATTGCAGTTTTAATGCAAAATAAAAGTCCTATTATGCAGAATATAAATGCTATTTCTGATAATTATGTTGTTAGTGCGGTTAACGCAAATATTGATAAAGAATATATTACTCCAGGTATTAGTGGAAAAAGAATTAATAAAACCAAAAGTTATGTTAATATGAAATCTTTTGGAGTTTTTAATGAATATTATTTAGTTTTTGAAGATATCAAGCCTGATGTTTCTTTAGAAGATAATATTGATAAGATTATAAAAAATGGTAATTCTAATAAAAATTCGGTTGCTTTTTTATTGGAAAATAATGCGAGTATTCAAAAATATTTAGAGCAAAATAAATTAGCAGGAAGTATATTAGTTAAAGAAAATGAATATAAAAATGATAATTATTTAGAACAAATTAATAATGATCGTGAAAAATATAGTAATGTTGAAAGTTTATTAAATAAAAATAATCATAATAAAAATATTTGTTATATAAAATCTATAGATCAAGAATTTTGTAAAAAGAATCATAAATATTTAGTAGAAGAAACTTTTTCATTAACTGGTTCAAATATTATTGAAGCTAAAAAAAATATTAAAAGTGGAGCAATTATTTTAATAAAATCTTCTGCTAAATTGGAAGAGTTTAAATTATTAGTTAAGGAAATTAATTTTAAGGGATTAAGTATGGTTTCTTTAAGTGAATTAATTTCTGAGAAAAATAATTAAGTATTTTTTTAAATGTTTATTTTTCAGTTTATCTATATTATAATGAATACATGATAGGTGGCTAGAATAAATGGACAAAAAAAGAATAATAATGTTAAGTGTGATAACTATAGCGATAACTCTAGTAGT
>CANPJT010000022.1 GCA_947574255.1 uncultured Mycoplasmatota bacterium | reverse complement strand
TACTCACAAGATGGCTGAAGCAAATAAAGCATTTGCTCACTATAGATGGTAGGAGATTATTATGGCAAGAGATGTGTCGATTGACAAATTAAGAAATTTTGGGATTATGGCCCATATTGATGCAGGTAAAACTACTACTACAGAAAGAATATTATTCTTAACTGGAATAACTCATAAACTTGGAGAGACTCATGAAGGTGAGTCACAAATGGACTGGATGGATCAAGAAAAAGAAAGAGGTATCACAATAACTAGTGCAGCGACAACAGCACATTGGAAAGGATATCGTTTAAATATTATTGATACTCCAGGACACGTAGATTTTACGATTGAAGTACAACGTTCTTTAAGAGTTTTAGATGGAGCAGTTCTTTTATTAGATGCCCAAGCAGGAGTTGAACCACAAGCTGAAACTGTTTGGCGTCAAGCTAATGAGTATAAAGTTCCAAGAATGATTTGTGCAAATAAAATGGGAAAAATGGGAGCTGATTTCTATTTTAGTTTAGGTACAATAAAAGATAGACTTGGGGCAAATGCCGCTGCGATTCAATTACCAATTGGTTCAGAAGCAGAATTTAGTGGATATATTGATTTAGTAACTCAAAAAGCTTATAGCTATGATGATACAGATCAACAAGAACTTACTGAAATTGAAATTCCGGCTGACATGAAAGAAAAAGTTACAGAATACAGAACTAAGTTAATTGAAGCAGTAGCTGATTTTGATGAAGAATTAATGATGACTTATTTAGATGGTGGAGAAATTACAGAAGATGCTTTAAAAAATGCAATACGTAAAGCAACATTATCTGTTGAATTCTTTCCAATGATGTGTGCAGATGCTTTAGGAAATAAGGGAACAAGACCGCTTCTTGATGCAGTAATTGATTATTTACCTGCACCTACTGATGTGGAAGCAATTGATTGTACTGATAAAAATGGAGAAGATGTAAAACGTCATCCAAGTGATTCTGAACCATTTACAGCCCTTGCATTTAAAATTATGACAGATCCATTTGTTGGAAGACTTTCTTTCTTCCGTGTGTATTCAGGAGTTTTAAAAAGTGGTTCTTATGTTTTAAACTCTACAAAAGGAGAAAAAGAAAGAATTGGACGTATTTTACAAATGCATGCAAATCAAAGAAAAGAAATTACTGAAGTATATGCAGGAGAAATTGCTGCTGCAGTAGGACTTAAAAATACAACAACAGCAGATACATTATGTGATGAAAAGAACTTCTGTATTATGAAAGGTATGGAATTCCCAGAACCAGTTATTGACATTGCAATTGAACCAAAGTCTAAAAATGATCAAGATAAGATGGCTATTGCTATTGCAAAATTAGTAGAAGAAGATCCAACTCTTCGTGTTAAAACGGATGTGGAAACAGGTCAAACTGTACTTTCAGGAATGGGAGAATTACACTTAGATATTATTGTTGATCGTATGAAACGTGAGTTTAATGTTGAGTGTAATAAAGGTAGACCTCAAGTTGCTTATCGTGAGACTATTACCCAAGTAGGAGAATGTGAAGGTAAGTATATTAAACAAAGTGGTGGACGTGGACAATATGGTCATGTATGGATTAAATTTGAACCAAATCCTGAAAAGGGTTATGAGTTTGTAGATGCAATTGTTGGTGGAGTAGTTCCTCGTGAATATATTCCGGTAACTGATAAAGGTCTTCAAGAAGCTATGGCTGGTGGAGTTCTAGCAGGATATCCAATGGTTGATGTTAAAGCAACACTTTATGATGGTAGTTATCATGATGTTGATTCAAGTGAAATGGCGTTTAAGATAGCAGCTTCAATGGCTTTAAAAGAAGCTAAAAATAAATGTAAGCCTGTTCTTCTAGAACCTATTATGAAGGTTGTTGTAGATGTACCTGATGAATATATGGGTAATGTTATGGGTGATTTAACAAGTCGTAGAGGTCGTCCGATGGGACAAGAATCTATTGGTAATACCCTTCGTATTACAGCAATGGTGCCACTATCTGAAATGTTTGGTTACGCAACTGATTTGCGTAGTAATACCCAAGGTCGTGGAAACTTCCAAATGGAGAAAGATCATTATGAAGAAGTTCCAAAATCAATCGCTGAAGAAATCATAAAGAAAAACAGCGTTAACTAAAAATAATACTTGAAAATAGTTCAAGCATTAGATAAAATAGAATAGTAAATTGAAAGGAGAAAATAAACAATGGCAAAAGAAAAATATGATCGTTCAAAAGAACATGTTAATATTGGAACAATTGGTCATGTTGACCATGGTAAAACAACAACAACTGCTGCTATTACCAAATTATTTGGAAACTTTGTTGCGTATGAAGATATCGATAAAGCTCCAGAAGAAAGAGAAAGAGGTATTACAATTAATACTGCTCACGTTGAGTATGAAACTGAAAAACGTCATTATGCTCACGTAGATTGCCCAGGACATGCTGACTATGTTAAAAATATGATTACTGGGGCAGCTCAAATGGATGGTGCTATTCTTGTAGTTTCTGCTGCAGATGGACCAATGCCACAAACAAGAGAACACATTTTATTGTCTCGTCAAGTTGGAGTACCTAAAATCCTTGTTTACATGAATAAATGTGACCAAGTGGATGATAAAGAATTACTAGATTTAGTAGAAATGGAAATTAGAGAATTATTAGGAGAATATGAATTTGATACAGAATGTCCTATTATCCGTGGATCTGCTTTAAAAGCTCTTGAAGGAGATTCTGAAGCTGAACAATCTATTCGTGATTTAATGGCTGCTGTTGATGATTATATTCCATCACCAGTAAGAGATACTGATAAACCATTCTTAATGAGTATTGAAGATGTATTCACAATTTCTGGACGTGGAACTGTTGTTACAGGACGTGTTGAACGTGGACAATTAAATCTTAATGATGAAGTTGAGATTGTGGGTCTTAAAGATACTACAAAAACTGTTTGTACAGGAATTGAAATGTTTAGAAAACAATTAGATTTTGCACAAGCTGGAGATAATGCGGGAGTACTTTTACGTGGTATTGCTCGTGATGAAGTTGAACGTGGACAAGTGCTTGCTAAACCAGGAAGTGTTACTCCACATCATAAATTCAAAGCTAGTGTATATGTATTAAATAAAGATGAAGGTGGTAGACATACTCCATTCTTCTCAAATTATAGACCTCAATTCTATTTCCGTACAACTGATGTAACTGGTGTTATTGAACTTCCAAGTGGAGTTGAAATGGTTATGCCAGGTGATAATATTGACATGACAGTTGATTTAATTGCTTCAGTTGCTCTTGAAAATGGTACTAAATTCTCTATTCGTGAGGGTGGACGTACTGTTGGTGCTGGTGTAGTTTCAGAAATTATTGAATAATAAAAAGCGAGTTTATCGCTTTTTTATTTTAAAAAAATATGATATTATAAGTAATTATAAGGCGATTAGTATGGTAAAGAGAAAAAAAGAAAATAAAAAATTAAATTCAGTATTGTTTTTATTTTTCCTTATTTGTGCGATTTATTTTGGAATATATTTTATAAATGAAACTGGAAATTCAGTAAATAGAATTCCCATAATAGATAATGTTTTAAAAAAAAGAGATCAAGATAAGAATTATAATGAATGTTTAAGTAAACCTTTTATTGAAGAAGAGTTAAATGAGATTTTAAATGATAAAATAAATGAAATAGATGCTTTTATAGTTTCTAATAAGTATAAAACTTCTGTTTATTATGAAGATTTAAATACGGGTTTTAGTTATAAATATAAAGCTGATACGGTTTATTATGGATGTAGTTTAATAAAATTAGTAGATGCACTTTATTTGATTGATAAAGCAACGCTTGGAGAAATTGATTTAGATCAAGAAAGTATTTTATATGAAGAAAAATATAAAATGGGGTATAGTTCAGAAATGGCTAAGAGAAATATAGGTGAATATGTTAGTTTAAGAGATCTTATTACTTATGCTATTTCAGTTAGTGATAATTCAGCTCATTTAATGTTAATTGATTATATAGGATTTAGTAATTTAAAACGTTATGGTGAAAATTTGGGAGCAAAAGTAATTTTGACAGGTGGAGATAATTTTGGTAATCAAACAGTAGAGGATACTAATATATATTTGAAAAAAGCTTATCAAATTATAAGGGAAAATGAAGAATATGGTGAATACTTAAAAAGCATTATGGATAATAATGATAGAAATGATTTTAATACAAGTGATATTAAGATTTATCATAAATATGGTAGTTATGATAATAATTATCATGATATAGGGCTTAATCTAGATGATAAGCCATATGCTATATCCGTATTAACATTACATGAGTATAGTAATCATCAAGATGTAGTGCAAAATATTCATGCCAAAATTAGAGAATTAAGAGATTTGTTTTATGAAAATAGAGATAATAATTGTAGATTAGAAATTTATGGGAGCTAGAAAATTTAGGTATTGAAAATAGATATTAAATTTTTTATATATTAAAATATAGTATTTTTTAAGTAGCTATTTTAAAAATTCTTAAATATTATTATAATCTTTATTTATAAACATTTAAGATATTTGTATGAATTGTTATAATTTATATATTTCTATTTTTAAAATTAGTAGTAAAACATTGCTAAAGATTTACTTATGCTCTTTAAAATAAAGACATTTAATAGTTTTTAATATGTAGGTTGCATGTGGAATATATTAGATATAATATTTTATTTTTTTATATCATTTTTATTAAAGGTTTTAGCTAATTTTCCTGATTTTAACATTGAGTGATATATTGTAGGATTTATTTTTAAATCGTATTCTCCAATGAATTCATATACTTTGGGTTTGAATCCAAGTTTAAATTCATTTAGTCCATGATATGGATTATTTTTAGAGAAGTCTCCTGTCATCCCATTTAAATCTGCAAAGTCGTAATATTTTTTATAGTATTCCAATATATTATAATGCAAAAAATAATTGGGGTTAAATCTCTTATATTGAGTGTCAAATCCACTCATAACAATATTAATTCGATTTTTATATTTTGTGACTAAAGCACCTGCAATATATATTTTTGAATTTTCGTTATTTTTACGAGTTGCTTCTAATACATCATTTTTATAGGATAATAGTTTACGGTCTGAGTTCATTTTAATATTTAGTTTTTTAGGGGTTTGGTTTTGAGTAAGCTTATAGTTAAGGTTATTATTTTGATCTAATTCTTCTTCATAGGCTTTTTTGGCTTTTATTAAAAAAGAGTTTGTATCTAAGCTTACTAAAAATAAATCAATATTATTAGATTTAGAGAATACATTATAATAATCTTTATAATAGAAAGCATTTTTATCTCTTTTGCGTTTTATAAAATTATAAAGAATATCTATTCCACTTCGGTCTGCAATTTCAATATTTAATCCCTTATTTTCTGCTCTTTTAATTTTATTTCGTGTATTTTTATCTAGATTTTTAAGGTTAAAGTTTTTTAAATTAACTATTCCATTATATTTTGGAATCATTGATTCAAAATATAGATTGTCTTTTAATTTAATATAACCTAAATCAAGTAAAGAATCTTTAACTTCAACGTTACAGTTGTATTCTTTTTTTCCTGTTTTGGGGTTTATTTCACAAATTGCAATTTCAGGATTTAATTTAATGAATACTAAATGCTTTTTTTTATAATAATTAATTAAATCATCTGTAAATTCTTTTAATATTTTTTTATTAAAGTAATCTATAATAAATCCTTTTGGCGCATAACCATATTTAAATAGATAATTTAATTTTTTGATTAGAATTAGTGAAGCGGCATAAATACGATTATATTCATCAACATATCCTATAAGGTCATAATCATAACCATTTTCAGCCATTAAAAGGGCGTAATTAAAAGATTGATGGTGATTTCCTAGTGGATTGTTATCAACAAAGTTTTCAAATTCTTTGATATTAAGTTCTTTGATATGCATTTTAATCCCCCTTTTCTTGGGTAGATATTATATCATAATTTTTTGATTATTCAAGTAGTTAATAATTTAATAATATATCAAATTAAAAAATATATTGTATTTATACTATATATCTGCTATAATTTGATATATATAGTAAGGAAGATGTTTATGGGAGATTATAATGAAAATGAAAAAGTAAATTCAGAAGTTGAAAATAAAACAGAAGAAGTAAAAATAAATAATACAAATGTAAAAAAAGGAGATTCAAAGGCATTAGCTATATGTAGTTTAGTTTGTTCTTTAATAGGATTACTAATTGCTGGGATAGCGTTTGGTGTTGCAGCTATTTATTTGGGTATTTCGGCTTTTAAATCGAAATTAGAAGCAAATTATTTAAAAATATTGGCTGGTATCGGTATTGGATTAGGTGCTTTTGATATAATAGCTGTAATGATACAAATTGCTTTAAAGGCTGCTAGATAAAATAAGCTGATTAAAAAGAAAGTGCTGATATTATATATTTTTAGAAGATAATACGATTAAGAGATAAGTTATGGCTTTAATTTGCAAACTTTATATATATAAGTTATAATGCTGATAGGTGGTAATTTATGAAAATCGGCTCTGTTGATTTGAAACATATTGCTGTACGTCAAAGTCAGTATCCAGAAAGTAATTATCCAGAGTTTTTATTAGTTGGTAGAAGCAATGTTGGAAAAAGTAGTTTTATTAATACTTTAATTAATCGAAAAAATTTTGCAAGAACAAGTTCAAAACCTGGTAAAACTCAAACATTGAATTTTTATTTTATTAATAATTTATTTTATTTGATTGATGTTCCTGGTTATGGTTATGCTAATGTTGGTAAAGTTACTAGTAAAAAGATGGGATTAATGATAGAAGAATACATAAAAAATAGATCATCACTTAGTCATGTATTTTTACTTATTGATTATCGACATAAACCTAGTGAGGACGATATTTTAATGTATAATTTTTTAAAATTTTATGGCTTAAAGATTACAATAGTAGCGACTAAATATGATAAAATATCTAAAAATAATCGTATTAAACAAGATAAATTAATACGAGCTACATTAAAATTAGATGAAAAAATTGATTTTATTCCTTTTTCAACAATAACAAAAAAAGGAAGAGAGGAAGTTTATCAAATTATAGAAAGTTATTTATAAGTATATCTTGTCTTTTTCTTTTAAATATGTTAGAATACTTTCGCGAATGGATGTGAGAAATATGTTGGAAAATATATTGTTGGTTGTATCGATTCTTTTAATTGCTATAGTGTTACTTCAAAGTAATAAAGCGAGTGATTCAGGTCAAATTATAACAGGTGGCAATGAAAGTTTATTTCAGAATACAAAAGAGAGAGGCATTGAACTTTTAATAAGTCGTATTACTTTATTTTTGGGAATAGTTTTTTTTATTATTTCTTTTGTGTTATTTGTAAGATAAGCGTTAATTCGCTTTTTTTTTGTGATAAACTGGGTTATAATAATATTAGGATATGGTGGATATGAAAAAGAATGGATTTACTTTGGTAGAACTTATTGCGACTATTGCTATTATAGCTTTGATTGGTCTAGTGATAAGTACAAATATGTTGGGAATGTTTAGCCAAGAAGAAGATAAAGATTTGGAAGATTTTCAAAGAAGAATTGAAGAAGCAGCTTGTATGTATGTTGAAGTTGTTAAAAGAACACAATGTAGTAATGGCTGTACGATTAATATAGATGAGCTTATTAATAATGGTTATGTTGATCAGGATATAAAGGATCCTAGTACTGGAGAAACAGTAAAAGGTAATAATAAATATAATGTTACAGTTAGCTGGTCAAATAATGAAAGAATTTGTAAAATGAGATAAAGGGATGAGTATTGATGAAAGATAAAATAATAAATATATTAGAAAATTCTCATGAAGCCAAAGATGCTATGGCAATAAATGATATGCTTGGTCTTAAAAGTGTTGATGATTATCGTAATTTAGTCGATTTATTAGAAGAATTAACAGATAAATATGTTATTTATAAAACCAAAAAAGGAAAATATATTTTATTAAAGAATTGTCCGAATTTAAAATTAGGTAAATTAACCGTTAATAAAAAAGGCTACGGATTCGTTATTTTAGAAAAAGAAGATGATTTATATATTGCTAGTGATAATATGAATGGTGCAATTCATGATGATTATGTGTTGGCTGAAATTATCCGCAATGGTGTAAAAAAAGAAGGACGAATTTTAAAGATATTAAAACGTGAAATTAATGATTTAGTTGGAGAAATTATTTTTAGCGATAATAAAATGCAAGTTGATTTGGATGATGATAAAAAAAATATTGATTTAGTTCTTAGAAAAGAGTCTTTAAAAAATTGTGTTCCTGGTCATAAAGTGGTAGTTCGTCTTGTAAAGGAATTAGGTGCTAAAAAATATTTAGCTGATGTAATAAAAGTTTTAGGACACAAAGATGACCCTGGGGTTGATATATTATCTATAGCCTATAAGTATGGGATTGAAACAGAGTTTAGTAAAGAAGTTAACGCAGAATTAGATAGCGTACCAATAGATGTTGATAATAATGATTTAGTTGGCCGTTTGGATTTAACTTGTGAAGAGATATTTACAATTGATGGGTCACATACTAAAGATATTGATGATGCGATTAGTCTTTGGATGGATGGAGACAATTATGTTTTAGGAGTTCATATAGCAGATGTTTCTCATTATGTTAAAGATAATACAGCCTTAGGTGATACAGCAATGATGAGAGGAACATCTTGTTATTTAGCTGATACTGTTATTCCAATGATTCCCCATAAGTTGTCTAATGGAATTTGCTCATTAAATGAGGGTGTAATTCGACTTACAATGAGTTGTATTATGACAATTGATAGAAGGGGAAAAGTTGTTAAATATGATATAAAGCCTAGTTATATTAAGAGTTGTAAAAAGATGACGTATGAAGCAGTTAATGATATTTTGATGCGAAATGTAGTTGCATTAGATTATGAGAAGTATGCAAATACACTACTTAAAATGAATGAACTTGCTCATATTTTACGAAAAGAAAAAGAGTCACGAGGATATATTGATTTTGATTTAGATGAAGCAGAAGTAGTTCAAGATGAAGATGGAAGAGCAATTGATATTGTTAAAAGAGAACGTGAAGATGGAGAAAAGTTAATTGAAGATTTTATGATTGCGGCTAATGAGACTGTTGCAAGTCATATTTATAATATGGATTTACCATTTATTTATCGTGTTCATGGAACTCCAAATAATGAGAAAATTGATGATTTTGTTAATTTAGTGAAACTATTGGGTTATGAATTACAGACAAAAGTAACCGATTTAACACCGATTACGATGCAAAAATTACTTAATGAATTAGCAGATAAAGATGAATTTAAGATACTATCAAGTATGCTTTTGCGTAGTATGAAAAAAGCTGAATATAGTAAAGATAATATTGGACATTTTGGTTTAGGAAGTAGAGCATATACGCATTTTACTAGTCCTATTAGAAGATTTCCAGATTTAACTGTACATCGACTATTAAAGAAATACTTAGTTGAAAAAGATTTGTCGATGTCAACGATTAGTTATTATGATTCAGCTTTAGTTAATATTGCTGAGCATTCTAGTGAAAAAGAAGTTGGTAGTGTCAATGCAGAACGAGATGTATTAGATATGAAAATGGCTGAGTATATGGAAAGTCATATCGGAGAAATTTATGAGGGAGTTATTTCAACGGTTACAAATTTTGGCTTTTTTGTGGAACTTCCTAATATGGTAGAAGGTTTAGTTCATGTTAATTCTTTAAAAGGAGATTTTTATAATTATATTCCAGAGAAATTAGCTTTGATTGGTAATAATTCTAAAAAACAATATCGTATTGGAGATAAATTGAAGGTACGAGTTATTGCAGCATCTAAAGAAACAGCAATGATAGATTTTGAAATAGTTAAGGACGATATTGAAAATGGAAGTAAGAAATAAGAAAGCGTATTTTGACTATTATATTGAATCCGAAATAGAGGCAGGTATAGAACTTTTAGGAACAGAAATTAAAAGTGTTCGAAAAGGCTCTGTACAGCTAAAAGATAGTTATATATATATTAAAAATAATGAAGCATTTGTAATAAATATGCATATTGCTAAATATGAAGAAGGTAATAGATTTAATCATGATGAGGAACGAACTAGAAAGTTATTATTACATAAGAAAGAGATTAAAAAGTTAAAGGAAGCTGTTAGTAAAGATGGTTATAGTATTGTTCCTTTGAAACTTTATTTAAAACATGGTTTGGCAAAACTTTTAATAGGAGTTGCTAAAGGTAAAAAAAATTATGATAAACGGGCTGTTTTGAAAAAGAAATCAGAAGAACGTGAAGCAAGGAAATATGTTTGATAATTATATTTTATTTGATATAATTGTTCCATGGTGGTAATATGAAGAAATTATTCCGAAAAATAAAATACAATTTAAAAAAAATGAGTAAGAAACAAAAAATTATTTTAGGTGTTTCATTAGTTTTCTTAGCATCTTTAGTTATTGGGTGCTGTGTTTTCTTTTTTAATAATAAAAAGGAAGAAGTAATAAAACCGAGTGAAAAGATTCCTGTAGAAGAAGTAAAAAAATTACAAATTTTAGATATGGATAGTAAAAGTAGACCTGTAGCAGTTATGATAAATAATATTGGAACGGCTCGTAAGTATCATACTGGTCTTCAAGATGCGTATATGGTTTATGAAATAATTGTTGAAGGTGGTTTAACAAGATTAATGGCATTATATAAAGATGCAAATACTTCAAAAATTGGTTCTATTCGAAGTTCAAGACATTATTATTTAGATTATGCTTTAGAAAATGATGCTATTTATGTTCATTGGGGTTATAGTGAATATGCACAACGTGATATTGCATCATTAGAAGTAAATAATATAAATGGTCTTATTTATGGAAAACAATATTTTTGGCGAGATAAATCTTTAGGAGTTTCTAGTGAACATACAGCTTATTCTAGTATGGATCTTATAAATAACGGAATAAATAATTTAGGTTATCGAAAAACGACTGATGATAAACCTTTACTAAATTATAATATTGATGAAATTAATTTAAGTACAATAGAAGGAGCTATTTCTGCTAGCAATGTTTCTATACCATATTCAACAAGTATGAAAACAGAATATATATATGATGCTGAAGCTAAAAATTATAAGCGTAGTGTGAATGGAGTTGCTCATATTGATTATGAAACTAAAGAACAATATACAGCAAAGAATATAATTACATATCAAGTTCAAAATACTACTATTAGTGGTGATTTAAAGGGAAGACAAAATCTAGCAACAGTTGGATCTGGAGATGGTTATTTCATAAGTAATGGTTATGCAGTACCAATAAAATGGACTAAAAATAGTAGGACGGCTCGTACAAAATATATGTTATTGAATGGAGAGGAATTAATTGTTAATGATGGAAATACATATATACAAATACAACCAGTTAATCAAAATTTGTCTATTTCATAAAAATAAATAAAATACATATATGTTAATAAGGAGGGGAATAAATGCAGTCTTTTATTGATTTTTTAGTTAATAATTATTTATGGTTTTTAGTTATTTCCTTAGTCTTAGTGTTTGCTTTAATTGGGTATTTAGTGGATACTAATGAAAAAAAAATTGATGTTCAAATTTATGACAATTTAGATGAGACTAGTCAAATTTCTGCAATGAACATTAATGATGAGTCTCAAAATATTGAAGTTTTAGATGGTTTAGAAAAAGAATAGGATTTTTGTATAGCCTATTTTTTTATTTGACAATTTTTCGGACATATTAATTTTTTTTCAATAGTTTTTTCTTTTTTAGAACAAGATAAGTGTAATTTTAGTTGATAATTATCATCATTTTTTTTGGATAAAACAATATAACTATTTTTATTATTACATTTTTCTTTATTGATTATTTTAACTAGTTTTTTTTCAATTATTTCGTCTAAAGAGAAAGATGTTGAATCTCCAATATTTTTAGGAACGTTTTCGGTATTGAAGTATTTAATTGAGGCATTAATAATTTTATTAGCATTATTGTCTAAATCTTGTTTATCATTTTTATTGCTTTTATTTATTCTGAATATTATGAAAATAATTAAAGTTAATACTATAATTAGGCCAAGTATTTTAGATAATAATTGTTTCCAATTTATTTTATTTATAAAATTAGGAATTTTAATAGTTTTCTGTTTTTGGAGGTTAAAATTATTATTTTTCCTTTTTTTATACTTTATTTCTTTTTCGTTATACATGTTTATACCTCTTTTGTAATTTAATTATACAATATGTTTATATTATTGTCAGCATAATCATATGGTAATTTTCTGATATTTATGCTAGAATATAGCTCATGGGGCAGTAAATGGTTTTCGACAATTATTACTAAATATGATGGCAAGTGGTAGACATACCTTAAATGTATAAAAAAATAAATAACGAAACTAAAGGTTTCACTCCTGCTTTTGCCTAATTAAAGGTGTGGGAGACTTCTACTTATTTTTTCTTATAGGGTAAGATAGAGGTTAATAAATATAAGATATATTTTAGAGAATGTTTAAGTTTCTAGAATGAATAATTATTAAACTAGTTATATAATAGGTACGCTATAGCCAGTTATATAATGAATTTTAAAAATCTAGCTAAACTTGTAGAAATTGTATGATAGGATATTTTGGACAGGGGTTCGA
>CANPJT010000021.1 GCA_947574255.1 uncultured Mycoplasmatota bacterium | reverse complement strand
GCAGATGTATATGAATTAGGAGAAGATAATTTGCAATATGGAATGTATATATTTACTGAATTATTTTGGGACAAAATTAAAATAAATAGAAAAATAAAAAAAGCAATATATCTTGATGAAATATGGAGGCTAATAGGGGTAACATCAAATAAAAACGTAGCAAGCTTTATTTATAAAATATTTAAAACAATACGTAAATATGGAGGAAGTGCAGTAGCAATTACTCAAGACATATCAGATTTATTTAGTTTAGAAAATGGAATATATGGAAAAAGTATATTAAATAATTCAAGTATAAAAACATTTTTTGCATTAGAAGAAGAAAATATAAAAATATTAGCAGAGTATTCTAATTTATCAGAAAAAGAAAAAGTAGAAATTAAATCATTAAAAAGAGGAGAGTGTTTAATGTTTGCAGGAGATAATCATATATTAACAAAAATAGAAGCAAATGATTTTGAAAAAGAAATAATAGGATAATAAAATATATAGTAAAGAAAGGAAAAAAATAGTTTTAAAGAAATGCGATTTTTTTATAGCTATGTGTGTATTACGAGTGAAGCGAGAAGGGATGAAATTTAATATGAAAAAAGTAATTACCGCATTATTAAATAAAACAGTAAATGAAAAATTAAAAGAATATAAAGAAATAAATGTAGTAATGAATGATATTCAATATAAGGAAGGAATTATAGAGGCATTAGAAATAAATCCAAAAATAGAATATATAATTTTAAGTGAATTATTGCCAGGAGAAATTTTAATAAAGGATTTAATAGAAAAAATAAAACAAATAAAAAATGAAATTAAAATAATAATTATTTTAGAAAAAGAGAATAAAGAATTAGAGAATTATTTATTAGCAAAAGGTAATATACATATATTCTATAATAACGAAATAAAAATAAAAGAAATAGCAGAATTAATTATTAATATAAATAAAAATGAAGAATTAGAATTAGAAATAAAAAAATTAAAAGAATTAATTATAGATAAAAATGATGAATTAAAGTATAAATCTAAAATAGAAAAAAAAGAAATAACTTCACAAATAAATATGGAAAATAAAATATTAATAACAGAAGAAGAAAAAAGAAAAATAGAAAAAGAAATAGAAATTTTATTTTATAAGAATAAAATAAAAAATAGAATATTAAATAATAAAATTATAAAAACAATAATTAGAAAATTCAAAAAACAAACAGAAAATGATAATTGTAAAATAATTATTATTTCTGGAATATCAGGAATAGGAAAAAGTTTTTTTACAGTAAATATATCAAAATATTTAGCTTGGCAAAAAAATAATATACTAATAATAGATTTTGATTTTATTAACAATAGTATACAAACTTTATTTGGAATAAAAAATACGAAAGAAGATATAGAAAAAAACAATATAGAAAATTTAATCATAAAAATTAATTCAAAAATAGATTTAATTTCAAATATTAATTTAATATTTAATAATAATGAAGACTTTAAAATTTTAAAAATAATAAAAGAATTAAAAACAAAATATAATTTTATAATAATAGATATAAATAATAATGAACAAATATTAAATTTAATAAAAGATGAAATAAACAAAATAATTTTTATAACAGAACCAAATATTCTACAAATAAAAAAATCCAAAAATGTTTTAGATAAATATATTAATAAAATATATATAGAAAAAGAAAAAATATTTTTATTAATAAATAAATTCAAGAATGATTCAATTAGTTTTAATATTTTAAAAAAGGTATTTCAAGATTATAATATAATTGGAAAAATTAATTTTATTAATAATTATAATTTTATTATAAATCAAAACATGAACAATATTTTTTTAGAAAATAAAATAAAAAATCAATATAAAAATATTACAAAAAAAATATTACAAAATAATAAAATAGATGATTATTATATAGATAAAATTATAAATAATTAATTAGCAAAAATATATTACAATTCACCTAATTATATAATAAATTATTAAATAATAATTTTACAAAGTAAAGTGTAAAATAATAAAGAAATTTTTAATATTAAATATAATATATAAAATTAAAAAAAGTAGAGAAAGAATTTTTTTATACAAACTTAATAATTAGATTATAGGTGAAAGGATAGAAAACAAAATTTATTAGAAATTAATTTAATAAGAAATATAATTTTATTTTATAACTATTTTTGTTTTTAGAAAGAAGCAAGAAAAGAATAAAATTTAAAATAAATAGAAATTTAACAAAGGTTTATGGGTAACCTTGTAAAAACCTAAATATATTATACAAGGAATTTTATAAATGGAATTAGAATTAGAAAATAATAATAAACAAAACATTAATCAAATAATCGAAAGAAGTGTTAGCGAAGAAACAAATGTAATTGATAAAAATATGGATAAAGAAATGAGCAAAGAAATAGATAATAATATAGATTATAATGTAACTGAGGAAAAGCAAAATAATTTTTTAGAAACAACATTAGGTAAAACAATAAATACAGCATTAAATGTTGGATTAAGATATTTGTTGCCCAATATTATAGAGGATCAAATAATAGAAATAAAAGATACAATAATAAGAGATGGATTTAAAGAGGGATTAAATAAAACAGTAACATCAGCAGTAGATTTAGGGAAAAGTGCTATAGGATTAATAACAGGAAAATTTGATAATGTTTCACAAATACAAACAGCAATAACAAAAGGAGGATTAATAGATACAATTTCAGATAGTATAGACTTTGGTTTAAAAGTTGGTAGACAAACAGGATTAATACCACAAAATGTAGCGAGTATAATAAAAAGCGGAAAAAATATTTTAATGAATAATATAGAAAGTAATATAGAAGATAGCCTAACAACTCAATTAAAAGGAATTGAAAAAATGAATGAATATATAGAAAATTGGAATGCATATTATAAAGAGCAAAACTTTTCTAAAATGGAATTAGAATATGACAAAATAAGAGATAAATTAAAAGATTTATTTCCAATAGAAGAAACATTAAAAAAAGCACATCAAGTAGAAAACTTACATAAATTAATAAGAGCTAAAGGAAGAGATTTTAATTTATCTAATGAAGAAATAGAACTTGCAAAAAAGTTAAATTAATATAAAAAATAATAATACAAATAATATAGTATTATAAATTTGACAAAAAAACTATTTACAAAATAGAAAAAAATGATATAATAAAGAAGGAAAGGTATATGGAATTAAATTTAAAAAATGATGTAATATTTAAAGTGTTTTTCACTAAAAAAGGAAATGAAAAATACTTAAAAAGCTTTTTAGAATCCATATTACAAGAAAGAATAGATAAAATAGAAGTAATAGGAGAAGCAAGCTTAGAACAAATAAAAACAACAGATAAATTAGGAAGACTAGATATAAAAGCAACTATAAACAATATAAAAGTAGTTAATATAGAAATACAAGTAAGAGACAATAAAGATATGAAACAAAGAAGTGAATTTTATGGTTCAAAACTGATAACAGAGCAAATGGGAAAAGGAGATGAATATCAAGAGCTAAAACCAGTAATACTAATAAATATATTAGATTATAATATGTTAGACGTGCCAGAATACTGTACAAAAACAGTAACTGTAGCAGAAGTACATAGAGAATATGAAGTAATAAAAGATATAACATATTATTTTATAGAGTTACCCAAATTTAGAAAAAGCAAACCACAATTGGCAAATATATTAGAAGGATGGTTAGCAATAATAGACGATAAAGATAGGGGGTTAATAAAAATGGCAGAAGAAAGACATAAAATAATAAAGGAGGCAAAGGAAGAAGTTGAAGAAATATTATCAGATGCAGTAATACGAGAACTAAATGAGTTGAGACAAACAGCGATATGGGAAGAAAATTCTGCAAAACGATATGCTAGAGAAGAGGGAATGAAACAAGGAATAAAAGAGGGCAAAAAAGAAGGCAAAAAAGAAGGCAAAATAGAAGGTAAAATAGAAGGTAAAATAGAAGTAGCAAAGGAAATGTTAAAAATTGGAATGGAAATAGAAAAGATTAGTCAAATAACAAAATTGACAATAAAAGAAATAGAAGAACTAAAGAAAGAATAGAACCAGAAATTAATTTATATATTTCTAAATTTTTAAATATGTAAGCAAATAAAAATAGCAAAAAACTTAGATTTTTCTAAGTTTTTTTGCTGTTTTTTCTTGCAATTTTTTTTTTGTTAAAGTATAATTACACTAGGTTAAAAATATACGAAAAAGAGGGATTTTAATGGATAAACCAGGAGAAAAAATTATTGAAAGAGATATTCAAAATGAAATGAAGACTTCTTACATCGATTATGCAATGAGTGTTATTGTACAACGTGCTTTACCAGATGTTAGAGACGGTTTAAAACCTGTACACAGAAGGATTTTATATGCAATGCACGAAGATGGAATTACATCAGACAAGCCATACAGAAAATGTGCAAATACAGTAGGTTCTGTTCTTGGAAGATACCATCCACATGGAGATTCATCAGTTTATGATGCAATGGTTAGAATGGCACAAGACTTTTCTATGCGTTATATGTTAATTGATGGACATGGAAACTTTGGTTCAATAGATGGTGATGGAGCAGCAGCAATGAGGTATACAGAAGCAAGAATGGCAAAAATATCGAACTATATGTTACAAGATATAGAAAAAAATACAGTAAATTTTATGCCAAACTATGATGATAGATTACAAGAACCAACAGTATTACCTTCAAAAATACCAACACTATTAATAAATGGTTCATCAGGTATAGCCGTAGGTATGGCAACAAATATACCACCACACAATTTAACAGAAGTAATTAATGGAATCATAAAAATAATAGATGAAGATAATGTAACAGATGAAGAATTAATGCAAGTTATAAAAGGACCAGATTTCCCAACAGAAGGTGTTATTTTAGGAAGAGAAGGAATAAAAGAAGCATATACAACAGGAAGAGGAAAAATAACAGTAAGAGCCGAAGCTGAAATCGAAGAAATGAGTGGAAATAAACAAAGAATAATTGTTACATCATTACCATACCAAGTAAATAAAGCAAAATTAATCGAAAATATTTCTCACTTAGTAAGAGATAAAAGAATAGAAGGAATTGCAGAATTAAGAGATGAATCAGATAGAAATGACCGTGTAAGAATAGTTATAGAACTAAAAAGAGATGCAAATGCACAAGTAGTACTAAATCAATTATATAAAAACACACAAATGCAAGATACATTTGGAATAATCATGTTAGCACTTGTAAATGGAGAACCAAAAATTCTAACACTAAGACAATGTATAGACCACTATTTAGACCATAGAAAAGAAGTAGTACTTCGTAGAACAAAATTTGAACTAGACAAAGCAGAAGCAAGAGCACACATATTAGAAGGATTAAAAATAGCATTAGACAATATTGATGAAGTAATAAACATTATTCGTTCCTCATATGATGATCCAAAAGAAAGATTAATGGAAAGATTTGGGCTATCAGACATTCAAGCACAAGCGATACTAGATATGAGATTAAAAACATTATCAGGATTACAAAGAGAAAAAATTGAAGAAGAATATAATGAATTAATGAAATTAATTGCTCACTTAAAAGAAGTTCTAGGAAGTGAAAAACTAGTATTTGACATCATAAAAGAAGAATTAGAAGAAGTAAAAGAAAAATTTGGAGATGAAAGAAAAACAAAAATAGTTGCAGCTGAAGGAGATCTTGAAATTGAAGATCTAATAAAAGAAGAACAAACAGTAATTGCACTTACACACTTTGGATATATAAAAAGAATGCCAGTAGATACATATAAAAGCCAAAGAAGAGGTGGAAAAGGAATCACAGGTATAGCAACTAGAGAAGAAGACTTTGTAAAACAAATATTTACAGCTTCAACACATGATACAATTCTATTCTTTAGTAATAAAGGAAAACTATATAAACTAAAAGGATATGAAATACCAGAAGCAGGAAGAACAGCTAAAGGAACAGCAATAGTAAATCTATTAAGTTTAGATCCAGGAGAAAAAATATCAGCAGTTATTCCAATACAAAACTTTGCTGAAGGAAAATTTTTACTTATGGCTACAAAGAATGGTCTAATAAAGAAAACCGCATTAACAGAATATAACACAACAAGAAAAACAGGATTACAAGGAATTACATTAAAAGAAGATGATGAATTAATAGCAGTAAGACTTACAGATGGAGAAGATAATGTAGTATTAGTTACAAAAGAAGGAATGTGTATTACATTTGATGAAAAAGATGTACGTCCAATAGGAAGAGTATCACAAGGTGTAATAGGAATAAAACTAGATAAAGATGATTATGTTATAGGAATGGAATCAATAATAGGAGGGGCAAAAGCAACATTACTTGCTATAACAGAAAATGGATTTGGAAAAAGAACAGAACTAGATGAATATAGAGTACAAACAAGAGGAGGAAAGGGAGTTATAACATATAAAATAACACAAAAAACAGGAAAATTAGTTGGAATTAGAATAACAGGAGAAGACGAAGATGTTATGCTTATAACAGACCAAGGAACAATAATAAGACTTGCAGTAAAAGAAATAAGTGTACTTGGTAGATCAACACAAGGGGTTACTCTAATGAGAACAAATGATGGAGCAAAAGTAGTAAGCATAGAAACATTACCGAAAGAAGAGAATGAGAATGAATAATGACGAAAATAGTGAAGAAATGAAAAAACACATATTAAATCTTGAAATAGAAAATATATTATATCCATTAGTTTCATTATTAAAACAAACTAATAACCTAAGTTAGAATTAATGATAGAAATAGAAAAATTTAGAGAAAAAAATAGACAATATACAAATGGTTTAGAGCGTAATTATATAGAAAAATGCTTAAATAAAATTTATGCAAAAAGAAATAATGGAAATATTTTAATTGAAGTAGAAGAAGAAAATGAAAACGAAAAAGAGGGAAGATATAAATCTTCTCTCTTCTTGTATAATATGGAACTATTTTAAGTTAAATTGGTAGGTAAAATTTTAATAGTCCATATGGTTTATGTTATTTTTTAAACCTAATATCCTCACCAAAAAATCTACAAATATTATAATAGCCTACGAATCTTGAAAAAATTCTTTCATCATATTTTTCACTTAATTCTTTTAAATTTAAATTAGTAGAAATAATAGTTTTAGTAATATGATTATTTTGATTTAACAACCTTGTATTAATAACATTAAAAAGTTCACTAAATTTCATACTATTCATACATTCAGTACCAAGATCATCAATAATTAATAAATCTACATCTAATATATTTTCATAAATAGAAGAGATATTATTTTTGTTAAATCTATAGTCAATAATATTATCTAACATTACAGGTGCAGTTTGATAAAGTACAGTTTTAGCTTTTTTTAATAATTCATTTGCAATACAATTAGATAAGAATGTTTTACCAAGTCCAGTATTGCCTAAAAAAAGTAAATTTTTTTCATTAGTATCATCAAAATTATCTATAAATCTTAAAGCAATATCTGTTATATTTTTAATATTATCCTTAGGAGATATATTAGAAAAATATAAATCTTCGTTAATTTTATCAGTATATAAATTAATATTAAAATTACTAAAAGTATCATTTTTTAAATTAGCAATATTTGATTTATTATATTCAATATCAAATAATTTTTGCTTAATGCAACTACACAAACTAAAGTTAAAACCATTTCTAATATACCCAGTATCTTCACATAAGGTGCATTCAAAATTAGGTTTAAAGAAGTCATCACCAATATGTAAACTATTTAAAATATTTTCTTTTTCCTTTTTTAAATTATCTATCTTTTCTTTTAAATTATCAACTGAATTTGTTTTACTAGAAGTAGATAAAATAGCTTTGGCAGTATTTAGTGCAAAAGAATTAAGTTCATTCTCTATTTCTTCTAATCGATTATTTGAAGAATAGAGAGCAGATTTTCTTTTATCTAAATCTAAAATAGCATTCATTCTTTTTTGTTCATAATCCTTTAGTAAATTCTTTAAAGTAGAATTACTCATAAAAACAATCCTTTCTCGTTTATGCTAAAGTATAAATAATATTATAAATAATATTATAAATTAAAACTATAAGCATTAGTTTAGGCCTTTTGAGCATTTGCATATAAATTATCAAAATTATCATATTTTCTTTGCTCATAATTATTATAACTTTTCTTTTCTAGATTTTTAATTTCAGCTTTTTTTACTTTCATTTGTTCTAAAAAGCTTTGAACATCATTAACAGTCTTTAAATTTCTATCTTTCCAATCACATAGAATCTTATCTATATAATCGAAACTTGGATTAGATTTAGAAGTTGTCTTTTTTAGAGCAAGTTCAATAATATCTAAAGAAAAACCAAAATCAACAATCCACTTTTCAATATAAGCTTCTTCATATTGTGTTAGAGATCTATTCAAACCTAGTTTTTTAGAAATTGATTTTTTAATAGTGTTTAACTTTTCTTGTTTTTCATAGTACATATCTAAATCAGACCAAGTTTTAATATTATTTTTATACCAAGCATCAGCTACTGCACCGAAGATAATTTCTATGTAAAGCTGAGCGTTCAAAACAATATCTAAAAAGTGCAATCATAACTTGTTCATCAAAACCATATTTTTTAAACCATAAATCAATATCGTTATACCAAGAAGGAGACATTACACCTTGAAAGAAAGATGAATTAATATCTTCAATAGCTTTAGCTCTATATTGATTTTGAGAACTTTTTTCTACGTCAACTTTAGAAGAAAGTTTTGGCTTATACAATTTATGAAGTTCAATTTCTTGAAGATTATTTACAATATAACCTGTAGATTTCTTTATAATAACTTCTGCATCTTCCCAGTATTTAAGAGCCTCTTGAATAGTTTTTAAAGGTAAAGCAAGTTTCTTTGATAAATCATTTAGTTTAACATCTTTACCATATTTAGATAAAAATATAATATATAAATAAACCTTAATATAATCACCGACTTGCTTGTGATAAATATTCTGTAAAAAATACATCTGAAATTTCAGTAGTAGAAAAAATCATAGATAAATCATTCTGTTCAAGCTTCATAATAATAACCCCTTATTAAAAATGTACAAATTTTAGTCTTATGTATTAATATAACAAATTATATCATTTTAAGACAAATTATACAACAGAAAATGAAATTATTTTAGGGATAAAATTACTTTTTATTACTATTCACAATTACTTTTTTTAATGTGCTTCATCTTGCTGGATATAGGGCATTTTTATTTTTCTCTCGTGGCTCGAAAAATAAAAAGCACTATATCTACGTGAAGATACTATGTACTATAAATGTCTGTGCATTATAAGTGCTTCTTATACAAATACACTTTAGGATTTTTTATGTACTTTATTATATACAAAAACACATACAAAACATTTTCGTGATTAAATCCAACAATACTAAAGATAAGAACAGGAAAGCAAAGAAATACAAATAGAAAAATTTTAATATTCAAGTTTGTAAATAATAAATTAGTTAAACAAAAAATAAAAATACACCAAACAACATTGACTATAGCAGTTGAATAATCAATAAAACCAAACAATTTACTATTAAAATTATAATTTTGAGGGAAAATAAATTTCATAAAATGAACACCTTTCTAGTTTATAAAATGAAGTTATTTAAATATAATAAAGCAAGAATTGTAAAGTAGAGATAAGCAATGCTTGACCGTTATTTAATAAAAGATTTAATACCATTAAAACCATTTGTTAAATCAGTACTAATTCCACCCATAAACTCTCTTACATAAGAATTAGCCTTAAGTAAAGCAAAAATTGCACCACATATTAAAAACTTAGAAAAAATATTACTACTACTAAAATCAATTGAAAAAATAATAAGTAAAATAAGTGCAACTAAAATTTGTACAAGCATTAAAGAAATAAAACATTTTATCCAAGCTTTAAAAAAGCTAGAGGTTGAAGATGTACTAAGAGATAAAAAAGCGAAAGGGGATATTAAAACAAAAACTTTTATCATAATATAACGAAGAGCATATGAAAAGGTTAAATTTAAAAAACTAATAGAAATTACACTTTTCAGTAATCCATCAATTGAAAAAATGGTAAAACTGTTTTCTTCAATTTGAATCATTGTATTTAATTTATATACTAAATTAGAAAATGAAAGAGTAGTACCAAATAAATTATTACCTAGCTCTTGTATACTGGCAGATAAACAAGAGGTAAAAAATATAAATTGTTCACAAATAAAAATAGAAGAATTCATACAGATACCATAAATAATTAATTTAAAAATAAAACTGGTAGGACGTTCAGTTTGAGTAATTAATAAATTAGATAATAATAATTTAGTACAATAATATAGTAAAAAGCCCAATATTAAAGAATTAGCAATTAGTAAAATACCATTAGTAGTAGAAGTACCAAAAATATTTCTAAAATAAGAAGCATTTAAAATATTAGTATTTATAAAAGTAATATCATCTAAAATAGAATATAAATTATTATCAATTGATGAAAAAATTGTTTGAAAAATAGTATTAATTGCATTAATAATGACCTCAGTAATATTTATTTCTTCCTCCAAATTCTATACCTCCTATAGTTTGTTTACAATGAGTTAATAGATTTTTCAATCGTTCGTCCAAATTTTGCATAGTGTAATAAAATCCATTTAAAAAGTCATTTTATAACACTATGCAGCTTGTTTATCCTCACACAAGCTTACTCTTAAAAAATATAATTAACACATCGTAAGCTAGTATGTTGTATAAGTTTAATATGAAACTATAATCTAAATTAAAGACTTAATTGCAGATAAAATTAAATCTACGGCTAAAATGAAAGCATAAGAAAACAATGTACTTTTTATTAGCTTTTTTCCAATCCTCATTCTTTCTTCATCGCCAAAACTAAATTTCTTCATAAAAACCCCTACACCGTACAGCAACAGCTGCAGCAGGAGTTGCAAGCTTAATTAGCCAATCTTGAATTTGTTCAAAAGCTTTTTTCATTGTATTAACCAGTTTTTGGTCTGCACCAAAAGAATAACTTGCAAGTGCAAATATAAGAATAATAAATAAAAGTGATGTAAAAATGATAAAAAATATTTTTTTGTTTTTCATAAAAACAACCTCCTAAAATTAAAAATATAGTAACAAGACAACAATTAGAAATCGTATAAAAAAGTAAAATATAGTTATATTAAAAATATAATAAAACATATAAATTGCATTTAAATTAAAAAAAGTTAAATATAATTTTAAAAATAAATTATTGAGAGCAACATAAAGAGCTTATTGCAATAAAGTAATGTTTATTTAGTAAAATAAGGAATTAACTTTAATTTCATGGGCTTTAAAATTTTATACCCATCAGATAAAAATGAAAGACATGAAAAAGTTTCCAATTCTTGTGTAAAAAAATTAGTATCATAGATATAATCAGTTTGAACAGATTTACTTATGCTTTCGGATAAATTAGAATCCTTAGAATTCAAGGAATTCGTAAAATAACTAAAATGAGTTTCTTTTGCATTTTCAGTAATACTACTTGAAATCTTTAACTTATCTTCTTTACCAACTTGCTTTTGAATATCATCAATAGTACTTATATCATCAGTTCTAAACCAGAATTTATTAATTAAATTTTGAATAATAACTTTAACAGCATATTGGTTATTAATAGCATTTAATAAAGAAGAATAACTTTGCGTGGCAACAATATTAATACACTTTGCTTCTCTAGACTGAGCAAAAAAGTCAGCATCACTTGCAGAGCAATACTCATGAAACTCATCACAAATAAAAGCAACACTTCTAAAAGAATTTGAATTACACCTAGAAAGCCTATTCATAACTTCCGTTTGAAAATCTAATTTTAAGTAAGTGGCAATAATTTTAGATAGATTTTTATATTCTGCAATATTCATATTTAGTACAACAATTTTCCCAGTATCAACTAAATCCCTAAAACCTTTAAATGTAATATCTTCTTTCTTAGGACAAAACGTATTCATAACATCATAATCAGAAATAAAGCAATTTGTAATACGTGTAATCTCAGCCTTTATAATAGCTAAAGTTCGAGAATCCAAAGAATTAAATTCCTTTTCAAAAAACTCAATAGAAGAAAGAGCATCATAACAATTCTTTTTTGATAATTTTCCGGCTTAAAAAAATATCTTTAATAATATCAAGTTTATCCATATAATAATTAGGAACAGTAATAAGTTTATGAAGTTCTAAAAAAGTAACATAACCATCATTATAAATCCTACAAAATTTAATAGCCTCACATAAAAGTTGTTCCACTTTATCCAGCCAAAAATCATCTCCATTGTTAGGAGAAAAAAGCATAAGAATAGTTTTAAGCCTATTTGCAAGAACCATAGGTTTTAAATCTGGCTTATCTAAAGGGTTGTATTTTATTTCTTTACCAAGCTCTATAATGTACAAATCATCTAACCTATTATAAAAAGAAGCAAATTTAACCACTTCTTTATAAAAATTACCTTTAACATCCAAAATAAGCATTCCAATTTTAGAAGAAGGGTCATTTTTATTATATGAAATTAACTGCTTAGTAAAAGGGTACATACAAGAGCTAGTTTTACCACTACCAATAGTACCAGTAACTAAAATATTTTGATATAAACTTTTTTCTGGAATATAAACTAAATTATCACTTTCATTTTTACCAATAAAAAGTAACAAATTTTTATGATTTGTGGATTGTTTAATATTCGAATTAACCATTTTGTGAGTTTTTATCTTATTTTTTTTGCGAAGAAACAATAATGAATATAAAGAATTAGTAGAAAAAATAGAAGAAGCAATATAAAAAACAACAAAATAAAACTTTATATTTTTCCAAGTTTCAGGATAAGTAATACAAATATCGTAAGGGTGAAGGGAGTAAGGTATAATAACAGAATGGGTTTCATAAATTGGTTTAAAAAAAATAAAACCAATTAAGCAAAGGAAACTTGAAAGTATAATACAAAAACAAAAACGCTTAATAAAATTAGACATAGAACACCTTCTTTCTAGATAAAAGTACGTTTTTTGATATCCAATTTCGAACCTTGTAAATTATGGGAAATCTTCATATCGAAAAAAGTATAAATCGAATAAAAAACAATAAAGATATTAATAATGAAAGTGATAAAGAACACATTAATAAGTGTATTCATATAATCACCACCTAACAATAAAATAATGATACAACAAAAAAATTAATTTGTCTATACTTTTTTGAATAAATATGATAAAATATGATAAATTATAAAAAAGGAGGCGTTATTATGAAAATAGAAAAAACAACAAAAATAGGAGAACTACTAGAAATGGCACCAGAAAAAGCTGAAATATTACTAAATGCAGGAATGCATTGTTTAGGTTGCCCAGCATCACAAGAAGAAACAATAGAAGAAGCATGTATGGTACATGGAATAGATGTTGAAGAAATTATAGAGCAACTAAATGCATAAAACTAACTATATCTTAGTGGGAATTTAGCTAAAATAATAATATATGTAAAAAAAGTCAAAAAAAAATGAAAAAAATGTGAAAAAATGATTGACACAAACGCAAAAATGTAGTAACATATTAAAGTACCTATTTTTCAGGGTACGTTTTTGGGCCATTAGCTCAGGTGGTAGAGCACTTGACTTTTAATCAAGTTGTCCGCAGTT
>CANPJT010000020.1 GCA_947574255.1 uncultured Mycoplasmatota bacterium | reverse complement strand
GCCATAATAAAAACCACACAATTTCTTATGTAGTTTCCTTAAACTGATGACATTGCGTCTTTCCTTAAGGAACCAGATTGACAGGAAATTCGAAATTATTTAAGTATTAGTAAAAAACAACTTGTTAAAGATTGTTTTTTATATTATGTCAAATATATAATTTTGCTTAAAATAAATAATTATATATAATACTTATAGAAAAATATAGAAGTTAGAAGTGATAAAGTTGATTAAAATGATTGTATTAGATTTAGATGGAACAATTTTAAATAGTAATGGAAAAGTAAATAAAATAACTAAAGATTACTTAATGAAATTAAAAAAAACTGGATACATAATTGTTATTGCAACAGGTAGAATTTATAAAAGTGTTTTGCAAGTAACAGATAATGCCTCATTTGCCAATTTTATTATTACTGATGCAGGAGCTTGTACTTATGATAATGTTAATAATGAAGTTTTATTTAAAAATTTAATTGATAAAGAGACAGCTAAAAAGATTTTAAAATATTATAATAATAGCTATAACTATATAGACATATGTAGTAAAGATAAAATTTATAAATTTACAGGTAATTTACAAGATGAAGAAAATATATTTATTGATTGTAAAGAAATATTTCATATAACAATTAATTTAAAAGAAAATAACCAAGTAATCACTATTTTTAATAGATTATTAAAAGAATTTCCCGATTTAAATATAATTATCATGCAAGACTCATTTACAAATAAAAAATGGCTTGAAATAATGCCTAATAATTGTACTAAATATAATGCCATAAGGAAATTATCTAAATATACAGAAATACCTAATGAAAGCATTATAGCTTTTGGTGATGGTTTAAATGATATAGAAATGTTAAAAAAGTGCGGTGTAGGAGTAGCCCTTCAAAATGCTTTACCAGAGGTAAAAGAGGTAGCTGATGATATAACAGAACATGATTACATTAATAATGGAGTTATCAACTATTTAAAATCAACTTTAAAATAGCAATTTACGTACTTTGACAATAAATTTGATATTATTAAATTTAAAAAATAATAAATAATTGCTATAATAAAAACAAGGTGAGATTAAATGACAAAAGAAACTAAAAAAACAAAATCTAAAAAAAAGATATTTCGAATAATAATTTATGTTTTATTCGTTATTAGTTTTCTGACTTTAGGTTTATTATTATTTCTAAATGTTTTGCCAACACTATACTTCATATCATTATCAAGTTTTATAATGGCATTCGATTTTTTAATGGCTTACTTTTTATTTGGTAGAGGGTGGAAAAAAAGATTATTGGGTACAATATTATCTGTAATTGCTATATTAATTATGATATTTATTTTATTTTATAGTTTTAATACTTTAGATTTTTTAAATAAAATAAGTGGCCAAGATTATATAACCAAAAATTATAATGTCATTTCTTTAAAATCTAGTAGTTATAACAAATTAAAAGATTTAAAAAATGAAGATATTGGAATATTTAATGATGAAGATAGCAAAGGCATAAATGAAGCTAAAGATTATTTAAATAAAAAAATAAAAATAAATTATAAAGATTATGAAGATTTATCAGAATTATTAGATGCTTTCTTAAATGAAGATGTTGAAGCCATTTTGCTTGAAGATTCTGAAAAAAATATTTTAGAAGAAGAACATGAAGATTTTTTAGAGAAAGAAAAAATTATTTATACTTTTTCAATTGATATCAAAATTGATGATGATCTAGCTAAAAACGTAGATATAACTAAAGAAGCGTTTAATATTTTTATCTCTGGAATAGATACATATGGAAAAATAACTAGCGTATCTAGAAGTGATGTTAATATGCTTGTTTCAATTAACCCTTTAACAAATAAGATACTATTTACTAGTATTCCTCGAGATTATTATGTAAAACTTAATGGCATAAATACAACATACAAAGATAAATTAACTCATGCAGGAATTCATGGTATAGATGTATCAGTAAAAACTGTTGAAGATTTATTAGATACAGATATTCATTATTATGCCAAAGTTAACTTTACCTCACTTGTTTCAATAGTTGATGAATTAGGAGGAATTGAAGTAGAAACAGATCAAGCCTTTAGAGCCTATTATATAGAAGATAAAGTAATTAATTATAACTTTAAAAAAGGTACTAATAAGCTAAATGGTAAACAAGCTCTAGCATATTGCAGAGAAAGAAAAAGTCTAGCTAATGGTGATGTAGATCGAACAAAACATCAGCAACAAGTTCTAGAGGGCATAATAAATAAAGCAATGTCTAAGAATATTATTACTAAATATAATGATTTATTAAATACTTTAGAAGGCAAATTTATTACTAATATTGGAACTAAAAATATAACTAAATTAGTTAAAAATCAAATAAAAAATATGCCGAATTGGGAGATTGAAAAAAATACACTAAAGGGGACAGGAGAATTTAATTATACAAATTCATATAAAAAATCTAAATCATATGTTATGCAACCAGATGAAGAATCAGTAGAAGAAGCTAAGAATCTGATAAAAAATATTTTAGAAGAATCTTAGTTTTTTTGATTTAATATTAAAAAAATATAATCAACATTTGAAAATCTTATTTCCAATAAACAAGCAAAAAATTATATCAAAAATAAAAGATATATTTTTTTTGATACCAAGAAGTTTTGACATCATTTGTCGAATTTGTTTAAAAATAAAGCTAAATGTTCTATATTCAAGTAGAACAAGGGTGATATATATGTTTCAAATGGATTTAGAATATAATAAAGGAGTTTTATTTGCAAGACTTAGTGGTAACTTATCTAAAAAATGTTCTTATAAACTTAACAATTATTTACTTCCTGTCATATTAAAACATAAAATAAAATTCTTAGTGTACAATTTGTTTGAAGTAACATCTTTTGATGAAACTGGACTCGAAGCTATTTTAAATACTAAATGTGCTATAAGAGCTAATAAAGGAAAAATAGTTTTATGCGAAGTTCCCAAAGAATTTACCAAAGATATAAGAAAACTTCGTATAAAAGAAACAACTAGTGAAATAACAGCATTAAATTTAATTCAAGTTTAGGAGGGAATTTATGACTGAAGAAAAACTGATTCAGATTAATGCAGGATTAATATATAAAATAGCTAATAAATACTTTTATGGAGTTGAAAATGAAGACTTATTCCAAGCTGGAAGAGTAGGGATACTAGAAGCTTATGAAAATTATCAAAAAAATGGAACAACTAAATTTTCTACTTATGCTTTCTCATATATTTTTGGAGAAATGTATAAATTAGCTACTCAAAAGCAAATAAAAGTAAGTAGAGATTTATTAAAACTTTACAAATTAATTGAAGAAACTAGATATGCTTTAGCTCAAAAAGAAAATAGAATTGTTACAAATGAAGAAATAGCTCTTTATTTAGAAAAAGATGTTTCTATTATTAATCAAGCTATTCAAGCTGGAACGATAATTGTAAGTAGTCTTGATAAATCTACTGATGATAGTCGTAGTATTTATGAAACAATTGCTAGCAAAGAGTCTATTTCTTTAGATGATAAAATAGCAATACATGATGGATTATCTTCTTTAGAAAATGATGAAAAGCAAATATTAGAATATCGATATTTTGAAGACTTAACTCAAAGCGAAGTAGCTCGAAAACTAAATATGACTCAAGTTATGGTGTCTAGATATGAAAAAAAAGGAATTAATAAAATGCGTAAATTTATGAGTTTATAAATATTTTAGAGCATAAAACTACTTTTTTTCTTTTGTATAATAAATTAAATTTTTCTCATAATATGAATGGAGGATTTTTATGAATTTAGACGAGTATAAAAAAATTGTTGATCAGCTCACTCCTAAAGAAAATAAAAGTAAGAATGCTCTTATCGCATTTTTTGTGGGTGGTGCAGTTGGAGTATTTGCCGAAATCATTGTGACTGTATTAATGCATTGTTTTGGGGTATCAAGAACAGAAAGCTACTTATGGACTTGTGTAATAGTAATATTTATCTCTTGTTTATCTACTGCTTTAGGTTTTTTTGATAATTTAGTAACAAAAGCTAAAGCAGGACTTATTATACCCACAACAGGTTTTGCTCACTCAATAACTAGTGCTGCCTTAGACTACAAAAGAGATGGTCTTATAACAGGAATTGGTGCTAACGTCTTTAAATTAGCTGGTAGTGTTATCATATATGGAATATTAAGTGCCTTTTTCTTTGCCATCCTAGGAGTGATATTTTATGGCTAGTCAAAAATTTAATAATGTATATATTAAAGATGCTTTTTCTATTGCTGGGCCTTTAGAAAGTGAAGGACAAATTCACAAATATGATTTAACACTTGACGATTATTATTACAAAGAAAAAACACTTCTAGATGCAGAAATAAAAATGCAAAGAGTTGTAATTGAAAACTTACTTTACCGCAATAAAATGAATAAAAAGATTGATCTATTAGTTGGAGGAGAATTATCTAATCAATTGACCGTTACAAGTTTTAGTGCTAAAAATTTTGAAATACCTTTTTTAGGTATGTATAGTGCTTGTGCAACATTTGCAGAAAGTTTAATTGTTGCAAGTAACTTTATTGAAAATAAAACAATTAAAAATTCAATTGTAATTACTAGTAGTCATAATTTAAATGCCGAAAGACAATTTAGGTTTCCCATTGAGTATGGAGCACCACGAGCAAATACTACAACATTTACTGCAACTGGTGCAGTAGGAACAATTCTTACGAATGAAAAAAGTAAAATAAAATTAGAATCAGCAACAATAGGTACTGTTATGGATTTTGATCAATATGATGCTACTCATATGGGAGCAGTAATGGCTCCAGCAGCTATTCAAGTTTTATTAAAACATTTAGCTGATTTAGAAAGAACAGTCGACTATTATGATATTATTTTAACTGGAGATTTAGGGAGTGTTGGCGTAGATATTTTTCAAGAATGCCTAAAAAAGTATCATAATATTAAAATAAAAAATCATTTAGATGCTGGATGTGAAATTTTTGTTCACAGTCAAGAGATATATTCTGGAGCAAGTGGACCAGTAACCCTTCCTTTAGTATTATTTAATAAAATACTTAAAAATAATAAATATAAAAAGATTTTAATTATTGCAACTGGATCATTACATTCAAAAGATACAACTAACCAGAAAAAAATAATTCCTAGTATTGCTCATGCTGTTAGTTTGGAGGTTATTTCATGAATTATTTAAGTGCTTTTATTTTTACTGGAATAACTTGTTTTTTAGCTCAATTAATACTTGATAATACAAAGTTAACACCAGGTCATGTAACTAGTATATTTACAATGCTGGGAGCGTTATTTGGATTTCTAGGATTATATGACAAATTTATATCGTTTGCAGGAGCTGGAGCAACAACTATAATTTCTAATTTTGGCTATAGCTTATATAAAGGAGCCTATTTAGGATTTCAAGAACAAGGTATTATCGGTTTATTTTCTGGATTATTAACTAAAGGATCTTGTGCAATTGCAAGTGTCGTTGTTTTCTCTTTTGTATTTGTAATGATCTTTAAACCAAGGGACTAAATAGTCCTTTTTCTTTTAATTTATTTTTGATATAATAATAAATAAGAATGAAGGGATTTAACATGTCAAAAAAACCAAAATTTAGTTATAAAAATTTAAAAGTTAATAAAGAAGATTTATCAATTACTAAAATAGGAGAGATTTCAACAGAAAATAAAAGTCCTATTTTTATCATCTTATTATTTGGAATTCTTATTTTATTTATATTCTTTTTACCAACAATAACTGAATATTTTGATAAAGAAGAAAATAAAAATAAAATAAATGAATCTACTATAACTGAAGAAAATAATAAAACTGACGAAGAACAAAAAAAAGAAGAGATTATCTATTATGATTTAAGTTCTAAAATTATTTTAGAGGAAGGTATTGAAATAAATAACATAATAGTATTAAATGATACAATTACTTTTACCATAACAAATTCTAATTCTGAGAGTTATTATTTTAATCAAAAAAATTATTTTATGGAGTTATATACTGAAAATCAAATGTTATTAGAAAGAATAATATTAACCAAAGATATTATAGCTCAAAATAATAGTAAAGAATTTAGTTATACCATAAATAAAGAAATAGCAGAAAATATAAAAAAAATAGCTTTTATTAATAAAAATATTGATGATTATCCTAATATAAATTTTGCTAATAATAATGAAGAAAGTATTACTTGTATAAAAAATAATGAAGCAATTACTTACAAATTTCAAAATGGGAAATTAATATCTATTGATGATAAAATTGATTATACTCAAAATATCAATGATTTTGAATATCAAACAGAATTAGCCTTATGGCAATCTCGTTCAACTACTTATAATAATATTGAAGGCGTAACATCTTCGTTTATTTCTAATGCTAGTGGTTTTAATGTAAATATACAAATAGATTTATCAAAAGCAAAACTATCTAGTCTTAATAATGAAAACTATTATCCTTCTGGAACACATGGTAAAGTTGTTAAATTTGAAATGGAAGCAAGAGGGTTTAATTGTAATTAAAGGAGTGATAAAGTGGACTACTTAATTGATATTAATGACTTTCATGGGCCACTTGATCTATTATTACATTTAGTAAAAAGAAAAGAGCAAGATATTTACGAAATAAATACAAGTGTAATAATTGAAGAATATTTAAAATATATAAATAAAATGCAAGATTTAAACATTGATATAGCTAGTGAATTTTTAATAATGGCTGCTAGTTTAATTCATTTAAAAAGTCGTATGTTAATTGGAGATACTGAAGAGCAAAACGAAGAAGAAAGTGAATTTAATATTAATAATGAAGAAGATTTAAAAAATCGAATTTTAGAATATGAAAAATATAAAAATATGACTAATATTTTTAAAGAATTAGAAGAAAAAAGAAATGAATTTTTTACAAAAAGTCCAGTTTCGTTAAAAGAGTTTACAGAAAAAAAACTTATTAATGATGGAAGCATAACTATTGATGATTTAATTAATGCTTTTTTAGCATATAAAGAGCGAATTAACTATCAAAAACCTATAAATACAAGAATTACTAGAAGAGAACTAAATATCGAAGATAGTATAATTGCCATAAAGAATAAACTTCAAAAAAATGAAAAAGTAAATTTTATCGACTTATTTGAAGAGGTAAATAAAGAATATTTAATAGTTACTTTTTTAGCAATTTTACAAATGAGCAAAAACGATGAAGTTATCATTTATCAAGAAAATAACTTTGATAATATTGTAGTAGAGGGTAGGTGATTTAAATGAATTTAAAAGGTGTTTTAGAAGGTATTTTATTTGTTGTTGGGGATGAAGGTATAACTTTGAATAAACTTTGTGAAATTATGAATATTAATTTAGAGGAAGCAAAAAATCTTTTAAAAGAGTTAAAATCTACTTATGAGAACGAAGAGCGAGGAATTAGAATTAGTTATTTAGGGGATGCTTTTAAATTAACGACAAAACAAGAACATAAAGAATATTATGAAAAATTAGTTGATGATAATGATACAAATTTATTAAGTTCTCAAGCTTTAGAAGTATTAGCAATAGTTGCATATAATCAACCAATTACAAGAGTAGAAATTGATGAAATGAGAGGGGTATCATCCGTTCATATAATTAGAAAACTTCTTGCTAAAGGGTTATTAAAGGAGTCAGGGAAAAGTACGATGCCTGGAAGACCTAATCTTTACAAAACAACTAGTGATTTTCTAGACTATTTTGGCCTTTCCTCATTAAATGATTTACCAGTTATTGACATGTCAAAATATACAAGTGATAATGAAAAAGAATTATTTAGTTCTATTTATAAGGAAGAAAAAAATATAGATGAATAGTATATTTGATAATGATATATCAAACGTTGAAATAATTTCTAAAGAATGGTCTAAATGTGAAATTGTCAACAAATCGATAGATAAAAGTATTATAAAAAATTCTAATATGGCAGAAATTAAATTTGATAATGTAATTTTTAACTATATTGTTTTTGAACATGTTGACTTATCAAACGCCGAATTTACAAATTGTGGGCTTCACAATTGTCAATTTATTGACTGTAAAATGATAGGGACAATTTTTAGTGATAGTACAATTAAAAACACTATATTTAATACAATAGTTGGTAAATATATCTCATTTTCTTATTCAAAACTAGCAAATATAACTATTAAGAATAGTAACTTATCTGAAGCTAAATTTTTAGATTTATATTTAAAGAATTTTATTTTAGAAGATATAAATCTTACAAAATCTGAATTTAATAGAGTTTCTTTATCAGGAATAGATTTATCTAGTAGTAATATTGAACACATTTTAATAGATCCAAAATATTTAAAAGGGGCAATGATGAATTATAACCAAATTATTCATATAACACCAATTTTAGGAATAAAAATAAAATAAGTTTATTTACAAATGAGTAGAATATGCTATAATTTACTTATGCCTCTGTGGTGAAATTGGTAGACGCGCTGGACTCAAAATCCAGTAGTAGAAATACTGTGCCGGTCCGAGTCCGGCCAGAGGCACCATAAGCGAATACATTCGAACTTTTAAGGTTTGAATTTGAAATAGAATCAACTTTCTAAAAAGAAGTTGATTTTTTTGTATTGTAAGAAAGGATATGTTCACTATGCTTGAAATAACAACCAAACCACTACAATTTGATTTAGAGTTAAAAAAGAAAATCGAATTTATATGTGATTTTTGTAATACGATACCAGAATTTAAAAATGGCAGTATAAGAAATGTAGGTTTAACAAACATTTCTTACATTGAACCGCACAGAATAATTATAAAAGGTATAACTCTATTAGCGTTTAATTATTCAAGTGAATTATATGTAGAAACTTTGGGAAAGAAAATAGAAATAAAAGATTTAGAATTATTTATCAAAACTTTAAAATAATTATTTTGAAAATCAACTTCTTTAACATAAAATATGCAGATTTTGGGTAGATTTTTGTACATTCTATCTGTTAGAAAAAATATCTATAATAAATGATCAGATGAGAAAATTTATGGAAAGAGTTGATAATATGAATAATAAAAAACAAAAATTTGATTTAATTCTTATAAATAATTTAAGCACAATTACGCGTTCAATGATAGATTTATATGATTTAGTAAATATGTTAAAAACTTATAATTGCAAATTGAAAAATCTATATGGACAAAATATGGAAAATTTAATGTATCTAAGATTTTCTACAAGAGATAAAGCAAAAACGTTCTATCAAATAGAAAGTAGAGATGTTAAATAATGAAAGACAAAAAAATAGCAGGCTTGTACATCCGAGTTTCAACAGAAGATCAAAAACGTGAAGGATTTAGTCTACCAGAACAAGAAAAACGATTAAGGGCTATGTGTGAATACAAAGGCTATGAAATCTATAAGTTATATAAAGATGCAGGAATAAGTGCTAAAACAGGAAATCACCGACCAGCATTTGAAGAATTACTCCAAGATATTAAAGATAAGAAATGTAATACCATTGTTGTTCTAAAACTAGATAGATTAACACGTAGTGTTTATGATTGGGAAAATATTTTAAAATTTCTTGAAGAAAACAATGCTTACTTAGATTGTGCTAACGACGATATTAATACGACCAATGCAAATGGGAAAATGATTTCAAGAATCTTAACAAGTGTATCTCAGCAAGAAATAGAAAGAACAAGTGAACGTACTAAAATTGGTTTATGTGGGGCAATAGCAGAAGGTCACATTCCAAGTAGAACCCCTCTTGGTTACAAAAGAGAGGAAAAAAAGTTAGTCATTAATGAGGCAACTAAAGATATTGCTATAAGGATATTTGAACTTTATCATAGTGGCAAAACGTATCAAACGATTGCAAAAATCTATAACAAAGAAAAAGTACTAGGAAAAACCAATTGGTGTGATTCTACAATATTTGGAATATTACAAAATGAAGTCTATAAAGGGGACTATGTTCAAAATAAAAAATCGGATCATCCGACTTATTACTATAATGTATGCCCACCACTAATAGAAAAATCTTTTTGGGAAGAATGTCAAATTCAAAAGAAAAAGAATACGAGAAGTTTTAAAAGGCATTTAACCTATCTTTATTTGCAAAAATTAAGGTGTCCTAAGTGTGGAAGATTATTAGGAGGAAAAGCCACGACAAAAAAGAATAATGTGTCTTATTATTACTATTATTGTAATGATTGTGGATTTAACGTTCGAGAAAATGAAATTGAAGATAAAATTAATAATGTTATGGAAGAATTATTTCTTTATGATGTTGTAGTGAATCAAACATTACTTCCTATGATAAAAACAAAATTAAATAACCCAAAAGACAAATTAATAAAAGAATTAAATTTGCAAAATAAAAAATTTGAACGTATCAAAAAGGCTTACGTGAATGGAACTTTTACTTTAGAGGAATATAACGAAGAACGAAAAATTGTAGAAGATACTATTCAAGATTTAGAAATTAAAATAAAAGATTGTGATATTGCCGAAGAATTACAATTTACTCCTGAAGATATTCTAGTAAAACGAGATATTGATTACATAAACAAATTAATTTATCCAAATCTTTATGAAGAAAAAGTAAAAAGTTGGCAAGAATTAACTAGAGAAGAACAAGCAGATTATTTGATGAAATGGATTGAAGATATTTTACTTGTGTGCAAAGACAAAAAAGTAATGGTGAAAAAAATAAATTTCAGAAATTCATTCTTTGATGATTTATCTAATTTATATATAAACGGATATTTAGATATAAATAGAACTTATCTAGATGAAAATAATGAAAAAGTAAAAATGCGATATAGTGAATTTCTTCCTGATGAAACAATGACAGAAAACTTATTTCGCTTAAGAGAGTTTTATAATGTAGGTTACTACGAATCCGTTTATAACTATGAAAATAGAACGATGAATTTTGTATATAGAGATGGCAGACAAATCGTAAGATGTTTTCCGATTGATGAAGAAAAAACAAAAGTAGGTTTTCTCTATGTTGATAAAAATGAAATAACAAAATTAGCAAATCCTGAAGAAGCATTCGAATATATTCCAAGTAAAGAAAATGAAAATCATTATGTTATGAAGGCAATTAAGATTGTTTGTTAGTCAAGAGCAACGAAGTTGTTTATATAACTCTTGACTAACAATAGTTATTGTAAAAATCAAGAAATTTCAAAACAAAAAATTCCTTTCTTGTTTTGAAGTTATCTATAAAAAGGAAAAAATAAAATAAAGGGGAAATGGAATTTGAAAAAATTAACAAATGAAAATATTTTAAAAAATCAAGTAAATACAATAGAACAATTTAAAGTTCTTGAATATTTAAAAAAGAATTTAGACATTTATGAATTTAAAGTTTATCTTTTTAATAAAACTACTATAAAAGTAATCGATAAAAATTATGAAAGCGGTTATTTTCAATTTGATGGAAAAACTAAAAATATTATTTTTAAAGAAAGTATAAAAAAAGAAAAAGAAATTTAGAAAGAAGGACTTAAGAAAATGAAAAATAATATAAGTGAAGAATTAAAAGAGGTTTTAATAAATTTTAGAGAACTAAGTAAGGAAAATAAAATATATCTAATGAGTATTCTATTCAATCATTTAGATAACGTTCTTATCAATGATGGGAACTATTCAAGTGGTGATGATGCTTACGAAAATGACAAATTAGTCTTAGAACCCTACCAAATAAATTTAGAAAATACAATGGTGTTAGCAACACAACTTTTATTAGTTGCAACCAATATACAAGAAATTAAAATTAATCCAAACGGAATAGACATTGAGCCTTACATAAATGAAAAATCCAAAGAAAAAATGAAAGATACCTTATCAAAATTTTATAAACTAAATTTCAAAAACAAAATAGATTTTTTAACAGAAACAATTTATGATATATCAGAAATACAAGAGGTTTATAAAAATATTGATTTTGATTTTAATGGTTTAATTAATGAACTATTAGATTATTCAAAAATACAATTTAATGAAACAAATAAAAATAATTTAGAAATAGAAATCACTAACTAACAATTATTTTAATTCCTCTATTGACAACAGGAACCCACTTATAATTCTTATTTAAAGTGCGCTAAAACAAAAAAATATTTTTGCTTTAGCAAATAAGCATTACGAATTATAAGTGCCTATTGTCAATAGATTTTCTCAAAATAATGGCAAACATTAACTGTCATTATTTTTATTTTTCGAAAAATATAAGTCGTCACATTTTTTCTAATCCTTTAAAAACATCACATATTTTTGAATGGGCATAAGCGTTGGACACCACAAATCTATTTTACGCTTGTAAAATGAGACTTTTTCGTGGTGTCACTTCTATTTTTGCACTTGCAAAAATGGCGATTAAGCCATAAAATTTGACTACGCCTATTCTAGAACCCTTATAAATAATAGAGATGTGAGTTTAAAGTGGTGACTATTACTGGCTACTTATTCAATAATTTGCAAAACTCATTAAAAAATGTGGCGACTTCTTATTTTAAAAATTAAGAATTTTCACAAAATAAAAAAACACTTTTTCAAGATTTAATCTTTTAAAGTGTTTCAGTCTTTTTTTCTTCATTATAGTTATTAATGAAATTCTCTAATTCTTCATATGACATTCTTGGAGTTTTTACAAATTCATTTAAATTTTGAATTTCGTTAACACATAACCCTTCATTTGGTTGCATTGCAAAACCAGTCCAACCACCTTTAATACCAAATGCTAACTTTGAAATAATATCAAAATAAAACAAGTTATGAGGTGTTTTCATACTACAGTCAGTTAATAATTTATATTCATTTTCACCTGTCTTATCATCAACAAGATATCCTAGGTATAATTGAGTTGTATCAATACCTGTGTTGTCATTTGCCCTTGCCATAAATTTTTCCATTTCTTCATTTCTAACTGCTTCAACTTTTTCAAATAATGTTTTAATCATTGTCTTCCTCCATTCGCTTTTATATTATATCACTACATTTTAATTTGTAAATTTTAATCTATTTTACTCGTGCTAGAATCCAATCAATAGAATAATTGTATTTTTGTGATAATGCAATAGCACTTGTTGTAGTAATTAAGGTTTTTCCTTTTTCGTATGCCCACCAAGTTGACTGATTAATATCGATACTTTCTGCAATTTTTGCTTGTGATAAATCATTACTTATTCGAATTGTTTTTAATCTTTCTCCAATAAAAGTTAAGTCTATTTCTTTATTACAAATAACTTTATCCTTTTTATCGGAAATTCCAACAATATAATCTAGTGATTTTTGATAATAGTTAGCAAATAGATATAGTTTTCTTATTGGAATAATATCATTTCCACATTCCCAAGAAGCATAAGTGCCTCTTTTAACCTTTAAAATCTCGGCTATTTCTTGTTGAGTATTATCGTTATTTTCTCTAATATCTTTTAATAAAAATGATTTCATAAATTTATCACCATATATATTTTCTCAAAGAAAAAAAGCAAACCTACTTATGTGCAGTTGCATACGGTTGTTTGTTTTGATATAATAAAAAAGTAGTACTCTAATCACTACTTATTGCATATCAACTCTTCTTGGCAACTTTTTATCTTTTGGTTCTAAAAATAATTCAAAAGGTTGAACATCCAAAGTCTTGGCAATTTTTTCAATTATATCGAAATCTGCACTATGCTTTCCACGTTCAAGTCTTCCAAGATAGTTAGTACTTACGTTGATTTTCTCAGACAAGTTATCTTGAGTTAAATGTTTACGGTATCTATAATATTTAACGTTTTTTCCGAAAGTGTGTTTTAAACTCATTTCGTATCACCCTACAATTAATATGATACGTTTTTTATTTACTACACTAAACAACTTTAAGAGTATGCAAGTTTGTGTGATTAGTTTTATATAAAGTTAGTTAAAATAAAGAAAATATGAAAAACATTTTAATTTTTATACTGACTTTTAAAGTTTTGAAAGAAAGGAAGTGAAGAAAATAAAAGTAAAAGATGAATTACAAGGGAAAGAATATCTTATTGATTTATTTCAAACATTAGATAAAAATTTACAATATGAAAGAGAATTTTATGCTATGGAAGAAATAGTAGAAAAAATGTATCAATATGATAAAGAACAAGCAATAGAATGGACAATGTATTTGTTAAATAAATTTGCAACAAAAGGTTTGTCTGATTTTAGAAATGGTTATTGCAAAGAAGCCGATGTAAATTCTTTTATAGAAGGATTGATGTTTACTTTATGTATTAATGTTCCTTATAAAAACTTAATATATTTAATTCATAATAAAATTTTTCACGCTTGCGATAGAATATATATTTGGAAGTTTGTTTTAAATAGTGAGAATTTTAATGCATATTTTATAGATTATATTCAGGAAATATTAAATCAAAACAATGATAAAGAATATACAGAATTAAGAAATTTATTTGCTTGTATTTTGGATAATCAAAACCTTATTGAAGAAGATGCTTTTGATTTAATAGATTTTCTTATTAAAATTTTTGATACATTTGTAGATAAAGAATATATAAAAAATCAAAAACAATTAGATTTCTTTTATTCACTACTAGAATATGTACCTTATCAACCAGACAATGCACTCTTAAAAAGTTATTTTATAGATTTTATTTAAAGGAGGAGTTATGGAAGTTTTATATGATTCAAATAATAAACTTAATATTATTATGAAAGATAAGGATATTGTAAATATATCTACCTCAAGAATAGGGAATAAAAGCCAAATAAAATGTATAAAAGGTACGCTACATTTTGACACTATCCCTACTCAAGAAATAAGGGCTTTAAAAAAGGAAAGGAAAGCAATAAAAGCAATGGATAGATATTTAAAAAAATCAAAGTAATAGTTTCCTAAAAAGCAATTTGCTCTTTTTCTTTTTAAGTAATTCAAGAAAAGTGAAAAAAAGTATTCAAATATAACAATTTATGGTTTATAATAAGTATAGAAAGTTGGTTAACGAATACGTTAAAAGTTGTAAACGTCTTCGTTTATCGCACCAAATTGATAGGAAACTCGAACTTTTATGTTTCGAGTTTTATTATGATTAAATATATGGTAAAATATTTGTTAATATATAATTGATTTATGTCAATTTAGTAAAACATAATTGAATAATGATATAATCATTATTCGTGTGATTCTTTGTAGGGAGTAAATATTAATGAAAGTTAAAGATATAAAAGATATAGACATTTGTTATTCTTTTTTTCATTATACAAATAAAAATAATATTGAAAGTATAGCTGAAAAAGGGTTGCTTCCTAAAATTGGTGATAGTGCAACAGGAATAGAAACTACAGAAAAAATATTTTTTGCAATAGGTCCAAAAGGAGTATTTTCTATATTTGATTCGTGGATAAGGTGGTTAATTGCTAAAATATTAACTGATTTACCAGGTGAAAAAGCAGATATACCATTTTATCGTTTTTGTACTTTTA
>CANPJT010000019.1 GCA_947574255.1 uncultured Mycoplasmatota bacterium | reverse complement strand
TATAATAGTATATAGGAGTTATGCCTTATACCAGGAAAACAAAAGCTATAATATCCTAAGGGGAACAATACCAGACTTTAGTAGTGGAGATATTGAATTAGCATTCACAGTAAATGGAGAAAAAACAACAGAGGCATTTCCTTTAAAATCAAGTGGATATAAAGTAAATAGTGTTGTGTGTGAAAATGGAGCTACTGCTGAATTTAGTGAAGAATTATGGGGATTAGTAAACATAAGCCCCAATAATAATGTCAAAATAAAATGTAGTATTGATTTTAAAAATGGAACAAATTTGATAGAATATTTAAGAAATTTAAACTCAAGTGAATTAGTAGAAGACGAATATGGCAATTTAAGGTATATAGGAGGAAATCCCAATAATTATGTGTCATTCAACAATGAATTATGGCGAATAATAGGAGTAATGAAAGATATAGAGAATTCAGATGGAAGCAAATCTAATAAAGTGAAAATAATAAGGAATGAAAGTATAGGCAGATATTCATGGGATAATAAGGATTATGGAGTAGGTTCATCAATAACTGGATATGGAAGTAACGATTGGGAAGATAGTATGCTGATGGAAGTTCTAAATAAGGGCGCATACTATAATAGAACAAGTGGTGAATGTCCAACTGGAGAAATTAGTGGAACGAATATTAAATCTTGCAATTTTACTAATACTGGTTTAACTGATAACGCAAAAGAAATGATTAGTATTTCTGTATGGATTTTAGGCGGTAGCAGTAATACTGGTTTTTTGACTCCAAGTGTTCTTTATGAAAGAGAAAGAAGAACAAATGTATATAGTGGTCATGCAACTAAATGGACAGGAGAAGTAGGTTTAGTGTATCCAAGTGATTATGGATATGCAGTTGGGATTGGAAGAGGAACTTGTTTAACTACATCGATGCTTGAATGGGATAAAAGTGAATATTGTAAAAATAATAATTGGTTATTTTATGAAAAGATCCCTCCGATAACTTTAACACCAGTTAATTCTGATAGTTATAATATATTTTATATTCATTCTACAGGAAAAATTACTTCTTCATATGCTAGGTCTGATTGGAATGTTTATCCAGTTGTGTATTTAGATTCAGAATTAACATTAGAAAATGAAGAAATAAATAATGGGTCAAATACTTCACCATTTATTTTAAAACAATCTTAATTTATATGTTTATAAAGGTTTCTAATTAAAAATGGGAACCCTTTTATTTTATTATAAATATATAGTATTTTTAAAGGTTTAAATAGATTGACTTTATCCGACTTTTATTATATATTGATTATGATAGTGGGTGTGTTGAGATGATAAATTTAAATAAACACGGACAAGCCTTAATAGAATATGTATTGATAGTTGCAATCATTAGTGTAATTACTATCGCGATTGTGAGTTATTTTGGCGGCTATTTAAAAGACTCAATCACAAAAACATCGTGTTCACTAGTTGATCAAGAATATGTTGAGGGGAAAAAACCTGGAGAGGGGTCTTGTCAAGATAAATATGATTCGGGAAGCTGATTAAATTAAAATAAGGGAGGACTGTTAATTGAAAAACATAAAAAAATCTGGGCAAGCCTTAGTTGAATTTGTTATTATTTTACCAGTCTTTATTTTTATGATATTAGCTGTTATTGATTTAGGAAAAATAATGTATTTTAAAAATAACTTGGAAAGTAAAATGGATGATGTTATAACTTCTTATAATACTTTGAAAAATAAAAAAGAAGTTAGTAATCGTTTAAAATTAAATGAAGATCAAATAAATTTAAGAATCAATAAAGATGAAAAGTATGTAGAATTTCAATTAGAAAGAGAATTAGATATAATTACGCCAGGATTAAATCTTGTGTTTAGGAATCCTTATCCAGTAAATGTTAAAAGAGTGATTTATGATGAAGCATAAGGGGCAGACGCTAGTAGCATTTGTTATTATTGTGCCTGTATTTATTATTTTTCTGGCATTTGTTGTTGATACTAGCTATCTTTTTAAAGAATATACTCATCTGAATAATACGACTAAAACTATTTTAAAAAATACTTATCAGAAAAGATTAGAAAGCGACTATTATGATATCGTTAAAAATCTTTTTCAAAAAAATAATATTTCTGTTGAAAACTTAGAAGCAATTGTGGATGAGAATAAAGTTGAAATTTTTAATCGCTATAATATAAAAAGTATTTTTGGGCAAGTGATTGGAATAAAACAATATGAAATAAAAGTTGAGATGTTTGGAATAGAAAAAAATGAAAAATTAATAGTTGAAAAGGAATAGAGGGAGATAATATGGCAAAAAATAAAGGGAAATCTATATGCTTATTTTCTGCTAAAGGTGGTGTTGGGAAAACAATTACAGCTATTAATTTAGCAGGTATTTTTGAACAATTAGAAAAAAAAGTTTTAATAATAGACTTAGATTTATCAAGTGGAGGAATATGTCTTTCGTTAAATAAACCACCGCAAAAAACTATTTTTAATTTTGTTGATGATTATAATAACAATCGTTATAAAGATTTTTTTGACTATATAACTAAATATGATGATTATATAGACGTTTTAGCTTCTCCTAAAGATCCTCGTCAAGCAAATAAGACAGATTCAAAGTATATTGAATTGTTAATAGATAAAGCTGTATATAATTATGATATTGTATTAATTGATACTAATCATATTTTAGATGAAATTAATATAATTACCTTAGATAAGGTTGATAGTATTCTATTTCTTTTAACTAATAATCCAATGGATTTGAAAAATATGAAATCATTAATTAGTGTTTTTAAAGATTCTAATATAGATAAATATAAAATTATTCTTAATAATAGTTGTGATCCGTTTAAAGATTATTTTTCTGTTTTTGATATAAAAAATGTTATAAATGCCAATATAGATTATACTTTAACATCTAGTTTTTATATAAAAAATATCGATAGTTATATTTTAAATGGAGAGATAATTTCTTTACAAAAAAGAATGCCAACTACATTTAGTAAAGACTATTCAACTCTTATGAAAATAGCTTTAGATATTATAGAAAATAATGAAGATGAAGGTGAAGAAGAGTATGTTGAAGAGTAGTTTAGTTGATGCTTTTAATATTGAAAGAAAAATACCTAAAGATATAGGAGTTGCAGATTACGAAGTTTTTCGAGATAAAAAATTATTAGATGATTTACGTACAAGAATTGTTGAAAATTTAATTGATAAAGAAATGCCTGAAGATAAACTTTTAACTGATTTTATTAATGATGAAATTGATAGAACGATTGAGGGATATGATTTATCAAATTTGGAACGAAGTCATTTATTTAATTTGATTGATAATGAAATAAATGGTTTTGGTCCTATAACCGAACTTTTGGAAGATAAGAATGTTACTGAAATAATGGTTAATAGTCCTAATGAAATATTTATTGAAATAGATGGACAGTTAATAAAAGATGAAAGTGTTTCTTTTATTAATGATGAACATATTATAAGAACAATTGAACGTCTTATTGAACCTCTTGGAAGAACAATAGATGTATCAAATCCAATGGTTGATTCAAGACTTCCAGATGGTTCAAGAATTAATGCTGTAATTCCACCGCTTTCAACTAAAGGTCCTGTTATTACGATTCGTAAATTTAAAGAAACAATGGTAGGAATTGAAGATTTAATTCGTATAGGAACTCTTACTCCTTATATGGGAAGATTTTTAGATGCTGCTGTTCGTGGGAAATTAAATATTATTGTTTGTGGAGGTACAGGTAGTGGAAAAACTACATTATTAAATATAATGAGTAGTTTTATTGGTTCGTTTGAACGTATTATTACGATTGAAGATGCAGCAGAGTTAAAATTACGTCAACAACATGTTATTTCGTTAGAAACTCGTGTAACTAATTATGAAAGTGAAGGAGAAATAACGATTCGTGATTTAGTTATTAATTCATTACGAATGAGACCAGATAGAATAATTGTTGGAGAAGTTCGTGGGAAAGAAGCATTTGATATGCTTCAGGCAATGAATACAGGACATGATGGATCTTTAACTACGCTTCATGCTAATGGTGCCCAAGATGCTTTAAATCGTTTAGAGACAATGGTCTTAATGAGTGGATTAGATATTCCTATTAAAGCCATCAGAGAGTATATTGTTAATGCTATTGATTTAGTTGTTGTAATTGAGAGAATGAATGATGGAAAAAGGAAAGTTACATCCATTTCTGAATTAAATGGTTTTGAAGAAGATAATATTAAATTAAAGGAAATATTTACTTTTAAACAAAATGGTTTAACTGAAAATGGTGAAGTAGATGGGGAATTTGTTTTAAATAAATTTCAACCAAAAGTATTAAATAAAATTATAGCTCGTGGAATAAATGATTTAGATGATATGTTTAAAATAAAGAAAAAATAAAAGAGAGGATGGTTCTTATGAATCAAACACTTTTATATATGTTAATTACACAATTAATATTAATTACTATTGGTTCAATTATAATTGTTTTTGTTATTAGACAAATTTATGTCATAAAGTTAGAAAAACGATTTGAGCCATTTTGTTTAAAAAGTGATAATGATCCAGAAATATCCGCTTTAGATTGGTTATTAAAAATTATTTGGAAAGTTGCTCATAAAATGTCTAATTTATTTAAGAAATCTATTTTTTTAACTAATTATGGAAAGAAATATGATCGTTTTGTAACTTTTGAACAAAATGAGTTTAAATCTGGGCTGGATTATATTTCAGTAAAATTTTTAATAGCAATTTTCTTTGTTATTTTAAATGTAATAACTATAAGTCTTCAGCATAATAAAATTAATATAATAAGTTGTTTAATAACATTTTTAGTGGGGTTCTTTTTACTTGATTTATTTCTTATGATATCATTTAAGAAAAAAAGAAAAAGAATTGAAGACGACTTATTAAAAGCAATTATAATTATGAATAATTGTTTTAAAACTGGAAGAAACATTATGCAAGCTATTAATGCTGTAAAGACCGAATTAGATGGCCCAATTGCTGATGAATTTAAAAAGATATATTTAGATATTACATATGGGTTAAGCCTTGATGTAGTATTTAGTCGCTTTTATGAAAGAGTAAAACTAGAAGATGCTAAATATATTGCTTCTTCTTTAACATTATTAAATAAAACTGGAGGAAATATTGTTCGTGTATTTGCCATGATAGAAAAGTCAGTATTTGATAAGAAAAAATTAAGAAACGAATTAAATAGTTTAACTGCAGCTAGTGTTTTTGTTTTTCGAATTTTGATTTTTTTACCATTTATCTTTGTATTAGTTATATATATTTTAAATCCCTTATATTTTAATCCTTTATTTACTTCAATATTAGGTATTATAAGCTTAATATTAATAGTTCTTTTATTTAGTTTATATGTTTTTGTGGTTAAAAGAGTATTGAAGGTGAAAGTATAATGAAAAAAAAGCATTTAGTTTATAAAATATATCCTCAAAGCTCTATTAATAGAATTGAGGAAAAAATTAAACTTTTAGGAGTTAATTGTAAATATAATCCAGCTAAATTACTTGCTAAAAGGCTTTTGTTATCTATAGTTTTATTTGTTTTTATATTATTATATTTTAATTATGGTTATTTCTTTGCTCCAATCATAACATTTGTATTTTATCTTGGATATGAGAAATTAATATTGGATTATAATATTAAACAACGCATAAAAAGATTAGAACGCGATGCTATTTTCTTTTTTGAGGTATTAGGTTTGACTTTAGAGTCTGGGCGAAATTTAAAAACAGGTTTAGAAATAACTGTTGCTAATATTGATAATGAATTATCAGATGAATTTAAGCAAATGCTTGATGAAATTAGATTAGGGCGAAGTTTTAAAGAGAGTTTAAATTTAATGAAAGAAAGAATTCCGAGTGATTCAATTAATAGTATAAACCTTAGTTTGATGCAAGCTAGTATGTATGGTGGAAGTGTTACAGAATCTTTAAATAATCAATTAGATTATTTAAGAGAAAAGCAGTTGCTTGAAGTAAAAGCAGAAATTACTAAACTTCCAACTAAAATTAGTGTGATATCAGTTATATTTTTTATTCCAATTATGTTTTTAGTGATATTATCACCTGTAATTATTACTTTTTTTACTAAATAAAATAAATTAGAAGATTCTAGTTTATTTTTTTGTTAAGAATACAATATATTTATAAATTCTTATAATCTTCTAATATATCGGTTAATTGCTTTATATGGTTTTAATTGTAAAAAATTGATTGACAAATAAAAATTTGCGGTTTAAAATACGTTTGGTTTTAAAGAGGGGGATTTTTTTATGTCTAATAAATCGGTTCAAAAAAAATATACTTTAGAACAAATAAAACAAGCAAAATATGATAAAGATTTAAGAAATAATATTTTATTAAGTCATATAGAAAAAGCAAAAAGAATTGCTTCACACTATGTTGTTGAAGGTCTTGAATTTGAAGATTTAGTACAAGAGGGTTTATTGGGAATTATTGATGCTATTGAAAATTATAGTACGCCTAAAGGGAGATTTTCTAATTATGAATATAGGCAAATAGAGAATTTTATTACTAAAGCAGTTATACAAAAATCTAGTTTTATTAATTTACCAGCTTATAGATTAAGGAACTCAAAACAAAAACGTGAAATAGAAGAAATAGAGAAAATGAATTCTTTAAATCAAGTTATTGAGGAAAAAAGAAAAAATGAGATATTAGATTTTATTGGGATAACTAAGGATATTGATAATGATATTGATACAATTATTGATAGAGTTGATGATGAAATTTTTTTAAAAATTTTGGAAGAAATAATAGGCCCTAGAAATTTAGATATAATAAAATATTATATTGGCTTAATAGATGGGAAAAAATATTCGTATAAAGAAATTGGCAAAATATATAATGTAAGTGCAAATACTATTCGGCAAATAATTATGGAAGGATTTTCTTTTTTTGAAATAACTAAAAATACCAGATATTATAATAAAAAAAATATGTTAGAAGAAAATTCTAATATCGCAACTCAACAATTATTTGATATTCATCATATCGATCAAAATATGACATTTTATATTTTAAAAAAATTATTACAAATATTTCCAGAAAGAGATATGAAATTATATATAAATTATCGTGGAATAAATTTAGAACAAGATTTTATTTTTCCTGTAAAAGCTAGACAATATTCTCATAATATTTTGAAATATATAAACTTTATTGAAAATGATTTAAGATTTATGTTTTCTTATTATAAATATATTGTTAAAATGAAAAATATTAGTGATGAGGATATTATTAATATAATTAAATTTAAAATGACTAGTATATCTATAAGATTTCATTTTCCAGATTATACACAAAAAGAAATCTTAGAAGCAGTGAAAATGCTTTCATCTTATAATCAAAATATAATATTTCAAAATTATGGTTATCATCTTATGAGGCGTTGTAAATTTAAAAATATAGAAGAAAAAAATAAAATGAATGATTTATATATGGAGATAGGAGAAATTTTAAAAGAAAAAAAAGAAGCAATAATAAGACATTAACAAATATTGCAAATTAAAGTATTTAGGATGATGATTTATGATTAGTAAATTAAAAATAGAGGAATTAAAAGAAAAGTATTATTTTATTTCAATTGATGATGAGAAATGGATTGAATTAGTTAAAAAATATGTGCAAAATAGTCATCAAGAAGATGAAGAAAGCTTTTATTCTTTATTAAAAGTATATGTAAAAAATAATATGGATATTACGTTGTTAGATAATTCTCTTCAGGGAATAAAAATAGATATAAATTTAGATTTTGAAAGTATTTATAATAAATTAAATTCTTTTTTTGGTTTTTTGGATGATATTAAATATATTTTTACTTTTGAAGATCTTGTAGTACTTATTAAAAAAACAATAATATTAAATTTATTTGAAAAAGGATTAGCAAAAGAAAAAAATACATCTAATTTTTCTTTAAAAAAATTTTTAAAAAATAATAAAAATTTAAAATTATTATATGATTTTTATTTGAATGAATTATTAGAAGAAAGTAAAAATTCTCAAGATTATCAAAGGCAAGTTGAAATAGTTGAGCGAATTCATAAAGGTGATGAATCTGCAAAAAATGAGATAATTTTGGATAATTTGGGATTAGTAAAGAAAATTGCTCAAAAATATATTAATTATGGTTTAGAAATGGAAGATTTAATACAAGAAGGTTGTTTAGGAATTTTAAAAGCTGTGGAAAAGTATGATTCTACTAAAGCAAAGTTCTCAACTTATGCAACTTGGTGGATTAGACAAGCTATTACACGTGCTCTAGCAGATCAAGCACGTACGATTCGGGTTCCAGTTCATATGGTTGAAACAATTAATAAAATGGCTAGAATTCAAAAACAATTAACTCTTGAATTAGATAGAGAACCAAGTGAAGAAGAAATAGCTAATGAGTTAAAAATAACTGCTAAACAAGTTAAAGAAGCTTTAAATGTGAGTAAATGTAGATCTTTAAATGAAAAAATTGACGATTTTAAAGAAAAAGAACTACAACAAATTGTAGCAGATCAAAGCGTTAATGTAGAAGAAGAAGCTATTGGGGAATATGAAAAAGAAATATTATTTGAAAGTATGAAAAAAACATTAAATGATAAAGAATTAGAAATAATTCAATATCGATATGGTTTATTTGATGGAAAAGTTTATACTTTAAATGAATTGGCAGAAAAGTATGAATTAACGATAGAAGGAATTCGGCAAATTGAAATAAGAGCTCTTAATAAAATCCGAAATAAACAAAAAAGTAAAAATTTGCGAATTGAAAAATCTAAAATTAATTCAAATGATAAATTATTTGATATAAATAAGATAAATCCGGATATAACGTTTTCGATTTTTAAAGAGTTACTTCAAATGTTTCCAGAAAGAGAAATCAAAATGTATACTAAATATCGTGGTATTAATATAATTCAAAATTATATACAACCTGTAAAAGAAAAAGATTATTCAAAGAATTTTTTGATGTATATGGATTATATTGAAAAAGATTTGCAAGATATGTTTCAATGTTATGAAAATCTTGTTAAAAAAAATATGTATAATGAGGAAAAAATTTATACTCTTATTAAAGATGAAATGTATATACGTTCGATTAGATTTCGTTTTAAAGATTATACTCAAAAAGAATTATTAATGGCAGTAAAAATGCTTTCGCTTAATTATCAAAAAATAATTTTTTTAGTTCATGGTTATAATTTAATGTCCTATAATAAGTTAAAAACTAAAAAAGAGAAAGATAGTCTTTATAATGCTTATCAAAGTCTCAATAAAAAACTAGAATATAATAAGAATGATATAAAAAATAATTCTTTGCGAGTTAAATATCCTCATCTTTCTTTTGAAGAATTAAATGAATATGTTAAAAAACTTTCTTTAGAATATCAAGAAATAATATATTTAAGGCATGGTAAGCTTTTAAAGGAAAATTTTAATTATCCTAAAAATTGTAGTAAAAAAACTTACAATTTATACTCAAGGGCATTATGCAAATTAGAAAAACTTATAAATGACAAAGAGAAAATAAAATCTGAAGAAAAAACCTTAATTGATTTATATACATTAGATGAAATATTATATGTTATTCCTAAATTAAAAGAAAGTGATCGCAAATTAGTATTTTTAATTCATGGAGAAAATTTAGATAAAGAATTGCCATTTCCTGAAGCAGAAAAGGAAAGACATCCTTTATATTATAAAAATAAGTATAAAAGAATTTTGCAAAAGTTCGAAATTTTTTTAAACGATGAAGAGTATGTAAATATTTTAGATTCTGAAAGTCAAGAAGATGTTTTTTGGGCAAGCCAGTTTTTAACTGAAGAACAAAAAAATATTTTATTTTTACATCATACAGAATATTTAGATCAAATAATTCCTTGGTCAAAAATAACTGACTATAAAAATGCCGCATATTATGAAGAATGTTATAAAAAAATAATTATAAGAATTAAGTTTATTTTAAAAAATAGAGAGAAATACGAAGATAAAAGAAGAAAAAAAATTGAAAAAGAGAAATTGCTTAAAGTTAAAAAAACAGAACCAAAAATAAATATAATAGAAATAATAGTTAATAAAGATTTAGTTTGGTCATTACAATTTTTAGGGGAAAAACAGAAATTTGCTGTATATTTAAGACATGGTAAAAATTTAGATAAAACACTATTATTTCCAGAAGTGCCAAGAGATAAGCGGAATGATTACTATATTCGAAATTATGAATTGGCTTATGAAAGAATTAATTATATTCTTCAAAATAAAGAAGTTTTTGAAAGAAAATTGAAAGAAAAAGAAGCAAAAAGAAGAATAAAAAAAGAAAATGAGGAAAAATTGGCTTTGGGGACTATTATCGATAATTATAAAAAAGAAGATATTGAATGGGCGGCATTGTTTTTAATAGGAAAGCAAAGAGAAGCATTTTATTTACGTCATGGAGAAAATTTAGATCAAATATTATCTTGGCCAAAATGTACTGAAAGTGAATTGAAAAAATATTATCAAAGATATAAAAAAGCATGTAAAAGAATAAAATATTTGATTAGTTCTAAAGAAGAGACATTTGAAAAAAATGTGCTATTAAATATTGATAAAAAGGACTTACTATGGAGTATTCAATTTTTAATTGAAAGTCAAAAAGAAATTATTTATTTACGTCATGGAAAGAATTTAAGTACATTATTACCATGGCCAGAATTGCCAGATGGGAAAGGTGATAGTTTTTATTATCAACGTTATAAAAAAGCTAGCAATAGAGTAGAATATATACTGCAAAACAGAGAAGAGTTTGAAGAAAAATTAAGAAAAGAAGAAAATAAAAAAATAAGAAGAACAATTAAAGATATAGAATTTGATGCTGCTATAATAAATATGGTAGAAAAAGAAGATTTGATTTGGAGTTTACAATTTTTATCTGAAAAACAAAAGGAAGTTATTTATCTTCGTCATGGAAAAAATTTAGATCAAATATTAGCTTGGCCAAAGGTTCCTGAAGGAAAAAATGAAAACTATTACTATAAATTATATATTTATGTAAAAAAAAGAATTATCTATATAATTAAAAATAAAGAAAAATTTAAAGAAAAAAATATTTTAATTATTCCAAAAGATATTTTAAAACAAATTATTGAACAATTACCACAAAATGAAAAAGAAGCAGTATATCTTCGTCATGGTAATGATTTAAAAGAAATGCTACCATTTTCTAAAAATAAAAATAGTTTTTATTTTTATACTAAAGCAAAAGATAGGATATTTGAAATATATGAAAAAATAAAAGAGGAAAATAACAATAAATTTGTTAATGATACTTTTTCAATTCAAATTCAACGTGAGCAATTTATAAATACACGTTCAAAATTAGAACAATTAAAGATAAGTAATTTTGCATTTCTATTATACGAAAAATATATAAATATATATGGAAATTTTATTATGGGCTTAGAGCTTCAGAAAATAATTGAGATTGCTATTGATTCTTATTCATTTGATGAAAATATGAGTTTAGAATTATCTTCACAATTTAAAATAGAAGCTCAAATTTTATTAAGGTTAGCTAATATTTATAAACAAAATCCTAATGATGAGAATAGTTTAGAAATACTAATGTTAATTGAAGATATATTTGGTAAGAAAATCAAAAATATTTATGGTAATATTTCCAATAATATAATTTCATTAATAATTGAAAAATCTTTAAGTGAATATACTGGGAGATTACCCTTTACAACTGAACTTGCTCTAAATTTAAAAAAGCTTAATTAATTAAGAGCTTTTTTTTTCTTTATATGATAAAATTAATCAAGGTGGTGCTTATGTTTAGTTTTATAAGTGGAAAAATAGCAGAAATTGAAAAAAATTATATTACGGTAGAAAATAATGGGATAGGATACCAAGTATTTGTATCCAATCCATTTAGTTTTCCAATTGGAGAAGAAAAAAAGATTTTTATTTATACACATATTAGAGAAGATGAAATATCTTTTTATGGTTTTAATTCGTTAGAAGAAAAGGATTTATTTTTGCGTTTGATTAATGTAAAGGGTTTAGGACCTAAAATGGCTTTACCAATGTTAGCAACTGGAAGTGTTTCAGGAATTATAGATGCAATAGATCGTGAAAATATTTTATATTTAACTAAATTTCCTAAAGTTGGAGAAAAAATAGCTCGACAAATAATTTTGGATTTGAAAGGAAAACTAGTTAAAAATGATAATATTTCAATTAACGGATATGAAGAATTAGTTGAGGTATTAGAAAGTTTAGGGTATAAAACAGGAGATATTAAAAAAATCTTGCCTAAATTAAATCAAGAATTAAAATTAGAGGAACAATTAAAAGAAGCTTTAAAATTATTGTTAAAGTAATTTTTAGAAAGGGATAAAATGGAAGATAGAATAATCGACGCTGAAGAACAAATTGAAGATAATTTTGAAATGAATATTAGGCCTTCATCATTAGATGAATATGTTGGTCAAACTGAAATTAAAGAAAATATTAGAGTATTTATTAAAGCGGCTTTAATGCGAGGTGAGCCTCTTGATCATGTTTTATTATATGGGCCACCTGGTTTAGGAAAAACAACTCTAGCTCATATTATTGCTAATGAACTTGGAAGTAATTTAAAAACTGCAAGTGGACCTTCTATTGAGAAAACAGGAGATTTAGCAGCTATTTTATCAACTCTTGAACCAGGTGATGTTTTGTTCATTGATGAAATTCACAGAATGCCTAAATTTATTGAAGAGGTATTGTATCCAGCGATGGAAGATTTTGAAATAGATTTAATTATTGGAAGTGAAGGAAAATCTCGTAATATTAAAATAGATTTACCACCATTTACTTTAGTAGGAGCTACAACAAGAGCTGGAGATATATCATCGCCTTTAAGAGATCGTTTTGGGATTATTTCTAAATTAGAATATTACAAAGAAGAAGAATTAGAAGGTATAATAAAAAGAACTAGTAAAGTATTGGATATGGAAATAGAAGATGAAGCAGCTAAGGAACTGAGTAAGCGTTGTCGAAAAACACCACGTATTGCTAATCGCTTATTTAAAAGAGTTAGAGATTTTGCTTTAGTAGATGGAGAGGTAAATATTAAATTAGAATTAGCTAAAAATGCTTTAAATAGATTAAAAGTAGATCAATACGGCCTTGATAATATTGATATTGAATATTTAACAAGTTTAATTACCAAATTTAATGGTGGACCTGTAGGAATAGAGACGATTGCTACTTCAATTGGAGAGGAAGTATCAACTATTGAAGATGTAGTTGAACCTTATTTATTACAAGAGGGATTTATTAAAAGAACTCCTAGAGGACGTATGGTAACAGATAAGGCTTATGATCATTTAAAAATTAATCATAACGAATCTATGTTTTAAAAAAATGATAAAAAAAGTGTAATCGCTAGATTAAGTAATTAACTTTTGGTTAAATTGAGAAAGGAAATTTAAGTTATGGAAAAAAATCGGATGATTATAGTTGAAGGACCTCAAGGAACTGGGAAAACAACATTAACAAATTATCTTCGTGATAATATATCTGGTGCTAATCTTTATCGCCTATCAGGTTCTAAAGATAAGACATTAACAGGAAAAGATATAAGTCGTAAAATGTATGAATCTTTATTAGAATATTTAAAAAATATGCAGAGTATTCCAATAGATTTAATTTTTGATCGTACTTTTTTCTCAGAAGAGGTATACGCTCGTTTAGGTTATAAAGAATACAGTTTTACCGATGTTTATGATGAATTAGTTGCTGTTTTAAATAATTTAGATTATGAAATATACTTATTTTTGCTATATTTAGAAAATACCGAAATTTATAAAAGTCGTTTAAAGCGTGAAAGTCATCATAATTATCAGAGCTTTAGTATTTTAAATAGTATTAAACAACAGGAAATTTATCTAGATATGGGTAGAGATTTAAAAAATACTAATATTCAAGTAATTCCTTTAGCAATGGATGATTTTGATGTATCATATCAAAAATTAAATCGAGTTTTAAGAATTAATAAGTAGCAAGAAAGAAGGTGTGTTTATGAGTACTGATGAATTTAACTATGAACTACCTGAGAATTTAATTGCTCAGACTCCCTTAATTAATAGAAGTGCATCTAAACTTTTAGTGATGAATAAAAAAAGTGGAGAAATAGAGCATAAATATTTTAATGATATTTTAGATTATTTAGAATCGGGAGATGTTTTAGTGCTTAATAATACTAAAGTTATTCCAGCTCGTTTAATAGGAACAAAATTAGAAACAAATGCTACAATTGAATTATTACTATTAAAAGAATTAGAAAGTAATTCCTGGGAATGTTTATCACGACCTTTTAAACGTTTACATATTGGAACTAAAATAAGTTTTGGTGATGGATTACTTATAGCTCAAGTAATAGATAAAAAAGAGAATGGTATGATAATTGTAAATTTTATTTATGAAGGCATTTTTTTAGAAATTTTAGAAAAGTTAGGAGAAATGCCACTTCCACCATATATTCATGAAAAATTAGAAGATAAAGACCGTTATCAAACCGTTTTTGCTCAAAATATTGGTAGTGCAGCAGCACCAACGGCAGGACTGCATTTTACTCCTGAATTATTAGAAAAAATAAAAGTTAAAGGGATAAATATAGCTTTTGTTACCCTTCATGTAGGTCTTGGCACTTTTCGCCCAGTTGAGGTAAGTGATGTAACGAAACATAAAATGCACAGCGAATATTTTGAAATGAATAGCGAAACAGCGGAGATTTTAAATCAAGCCAAAAAAGAAAAACGAAGAATTATTGCAGTTGGAACAACTTCTACAAGAACATTAGAAACTATAATGCATAAATATAATAAATTTAAAGCTTGTAGTGGGGATACTGATATTTTTATTTATCCAGGATTTGATTTTAAGGCAGTAGATTGTTTGATTACTAATTTTCATTTACCCAAAAGTACTCTTATTATGCTAGTTAGTGCCTTATCTTCTAAAAAAAACATTTTAAATGCTTATAAAGAAGCAGTTAAAAATGAATATCGTTTTTTTTCCTTTGGAGATGCGATGTTTATTACTAATAAAGTAGGGAGAGATGTTAATGAAAATGCATTATAATTTCATAAAAGAAGAAAAAAATACTAGAGCTCGTTTAGGAAGAATAGATTCAAAATATGGAACATTTGAAACTCCAATGTTTATGCCAGTAGGAACAGAAGCTACAGTTAAAACTTTAAGTGTTGAAGAAATTAAAGATGTTAAATCAGGAATTATTTTAGCTAATACATATCACTTATGGTTAAGGCCAGGGGAAGATATTGTATCTGATGCAGGTGGACTTCATAAATTTATGAATTATAACGGACCTATTTTAACAGATTCAGGAGGCTTTCAAGTATTTTCTTTAGCAAATCCTAAAAATATAACAGAAGAAGGAGTTAAGTTTAAAAATCATTTAAACGGAGATATTTTAATGCTTACTCCTGAAAAATCTATTGAAATTCAAAATAAATTAGATAGTGATATTGCGATGAGTTTTGATGAATGTCCTCCAGCTAGTGCTTCTTATGAATATTTAAAAAATAGTATTGAAAGAACTCTTAGGTGGGCAAAACGCGGTAAGGAGGCTCACAAAAATAAAAATCAAATGCTTTTTGGGATTGTGCAAGGTGGTCCTCATGAAGATTTAAGAAAATTTAGT
>CANPJT010000018.1 GCA_947574255.1 uncultured Mycoplasmatota bacterium | reverse complement strand
ATGGAAGTAATGATTGGAGTGATAGTACATTACAAAAAGTCTTAAATGAAGGAGCATACTATAATAGAACAAGTGGAGATTGTCCAAATGGACAAAATGGGGCAACAAAATCATGTGATTTTAGTGAAATAGGATTAACTAGTGATGCAAAAGAAATGATAAGTGAGAGTATATGGAATATAAAAACAACAAAGATAACTCTTGCAACAGCAAAAGGTTTTTATGATAGTGAAAGAGGAACAATAGTGTGGGAAGGTAAAATTGGACTAATGTATCCAAGTGATTATGGATATGCAACAAGTGGAGGAGCAACAAATGATAGAAGTGTATGTTTGAATACAACTCTATATAACTGGGATGGAAGTGGAGTAAGTGACTGTAAGAACAATGATTGGTTGTACAAGAGTGGTAGTTATCAATGGACATTAGCATCGGATTCGTCCGCTATTACCAATGTCTTCAGTGTCAGTTCGGCAGGTAGTGTCAACCTTTACAGTGCTATTAGCACGGTTGCTGTGCGCCCAGTCGTATATCTAGAATCGGGAGTGGGAATAGGAATCGGGAGTGATGGCTCAAGTGCTAATCCATATGTTTTACAATAAATGAAAAAATTGTGTATTATTTATCAATTTTTTTTTGGTAAATATTGGTTGTAAAAAAGTGTAAATTTTATTTACTTTGAATGAGTGAACTACTATAATAATTTTCATAACTAAGGGAGATGAGTTACTTGAAAAATATTTTACCAATTATACTATTAAAAAATTTACTTTTACTCCCTAATCAAGAAGTTAAGTTAGAATTAAATAATGATCTAAGTAAAAAAATTATTAAATTATCTATGGAAAGTTATCGCAGTGAGTTAATAATTTTGGCTCCAAAAGATCAAATAGAAGAATATCCTGATTTAGAAGATTTGCCTAATATTTCTGTTATTGCCAAGATTAAAAGTAATATAGAACTTCCTAATGGTAATTATCGAATTACTTTAAGAGGCTTATTTAGGGCTTATCTAAAAGAATTTAAAAATGATAAAAAAGAGTCTGGAATATTGGAGTGTATTTATCAAAAAATGGAAATACCTGAATTTAATAATGTTGAAGCTTTGGCTGTTCATCGTAAATTGATATCTTCATTGGAAAAATATGTTAAAAATGCTGAGGGAGTATCAAATAGTATTTTAAATTTGGTGAAAAATACAGAAGATTTAAATAAATTGACTGATTTAATCGCAGCATTTTTGCCAATACCTTTTTTGAAAAAATTAGAATATATGGAAGAAATTAATCCTGTTGTAAGAGGAACAAAATTACTAGAAGATTTAAATTATGAACTAGAAGTAATTAAATTAGATCAAAAATTAGATGAGAAACTTCGTCAAGGTTTGGAAGAAAATCAAAAAGAATTTATTTTAAAAGAAAAACTACGAGAAATAAAAGAAGAGTTGGGGGAAGAGAGTAGTAAAGAACAAGAAATAGCTTTATATTATGAAAAATTAAATAGTTTAAGAATTGATAATTCGGAGACTATTTTTAAGTTGTCTAATGAGATAAAAAAACTGGAATGTACAAGTGATGCTAATCCAGAAATATCTAATATTAGAAATTATTTAGACTGGATTTTAGATCTTCCTTGGGGAATTTCTTCAATAGATGAAAAAAATTTAACAATAATTAAGAAAAAACTTGAAAAAAATCATTTTGGAATGAGTGATGCGAAAGAAAAGATAATTGAATATATTGCAGCTAAAAACCGTAATCCTGATGTTGATAGTCCAATTATTTGTTTAGTTGGACCTCCGGGAGTTGGAAAAACTACATTTGCTAAATCAGTTGCTGAAAGTTTGAATAAGGAATTTTATAAAATTAGTGTGGGAGGTTTAAATGATAGTGCTATATTAAATGGCCACAGAAGAACATATCTAGGTGCTAATCCAGGTAAAATAATAGAAGGGCTAAAACGAACTAAAATAAATAATCCTTTAATATTAATTGATGAAGTTGATAAGATGGTTAAGGATTATAAAGGCGATCCATCGAGTGTTTTATTAGATATTCTCGATAAGTCTCAAAATAAAGAGTTTATTGATAATTATTTAGAAGAACCATTTGATTTGTCTAATATTTTATTTATACTAACTGCTAATTATATTTATGATATTCCATATGAATTATATGATCGATTAGAAGTGATTGAACTTTCTAGTTATACTTTATTAGAAAAACTTGAAATAGCCAAAAAGTATTTATTGCCTAAAATATATTTAGATCATGATTTAAATAGTAAAGATATTAGATTTACTGATTCAGTTTTAAAAGAAATAATTACAGGATATACAGAAGAAGCAGGAGTAAGAGAGTTAGAAAGAGTTTTAACAACTATTTTAAGAAAACTAATTGTTTTGGATAAAATTGATAAAATAAAAGTTGATTCGACAATGTTACAAGCATTATTAGGACCTAAAAAGTATAAAGAAAACGTTTTTATTGAAAAAGAAGTTCCAGGAATTGTTAATGGTCTTGCAATAAACTCAACTGGTGGAATTGTTATGCCGATAGAAGCAATTTTTTATGAAGGAACAGGTAGTATAAAAATAACTGGTATGCTTGAACAAGTAATGAATGAAAGTGTAAATGTTTCTTTAAGTCATGTTTTATCAAAAAAAAGTGAGTATAAAATAGATAATGATTTTAAGACTAGCGATTTACATATTCATGTTTTAGATGGTGCTACTAAAAAAGATGGTCCTAGTGCAGGAGTTGCTTTAACTTCAGCAATAATTAGCTTAGCTACTAATAGAGCTGTTTCTAAATCAATTGCAATGACAGGAGAAATAACTTTAAATGGTTTTGTAAAAAAAATTGGAGGAGTTAAAGAAAAATTAATTGGGGCATATAATGGAGGAATAAAAAAAATATTTATTCCTAAAGAAAATCATAATGATTTATTAGATGTTCCAAATGAGGTTTTACAAAAATTAGAAATTATTGAAGTATGTCACTATCAAGAAATATATAATGAATTGTTTGATAGTGAATAATTAGGATATATTTTTCATATTATTTATCAAGGAAAGGTGGATTAATATGAAAAGTATAGTTCCATATACAAAAGAAATAAAATTTGCTAGTAAAATAGCGGAAATATGTAGTATTTCTCTTGAACCAGAAATTAATATCGGTGATACTGAAATTGAAGGTAAATTTGTTATTTCAGGAGAATATAAATCGCACAAAATTAGTGTAAATAAAGATTCTTTTAATTATGAATTACCTTTTTCGGTAGATGTAACTGATAAAATAAAAGATTCGATTGAATTTGAAGTTACTGATTTTACTTATGAAATAGTTGATGAGAGTATTTTAAAGGTTGATATAGAATTTTCGGTTACTGCTGAGGAAAAAATAGAAGAAGAACCTTTAATTAAAGAAGAAGTGATGTCAAGAGAAGAAATGGAAGAAGAAATTACGGATTTATTAGAAAATAAAGAGGTGGAGGAAATTTTAGAACCAACTATTGATATTGATAATGATATTTCTTTAATTTTAGATGAAGTTTCTAAAGAAGAAGTAGAGGAAGAAAATTCAATTGAAGATGAAAGACTGGATCAAGAAAGTGCAGATATGATTTTAAATACTGCAAACGAAAAGGAAGATGAGTTTACAACGTATTATATACATTTAGTAAAAACTGGAGATACAATTGAGTCAATTATTGCAAACTATCAAACAGATTTAGAAACAATAAAAAAATATAATATGCTAGAAGAATTAAATATAGGGGATAAAATTATTATTCCTAGTAAAGATGAATAAATCTTTAGAAGTATTAAAAAATATATATAAGCCATATCGTTATACATATTGTGGAAAAGTAACTATTTTGCAAACGACTAGTGGTGATTTTGTAGTAAAAGAAAAATTTCAAGAAAAAGATATTAAGAGTTTATATTCTTATCTTTTAAGTAGAAGTTTTAATAATTTCCCTTCGTTAGTTGATGATTCAAGAAGCGATGTAAATGTTTATGAGTATTTAGAAAGTGTTCAAATGCCTATTGAACAAAAAGCATTAGATATGATTGAAGTTATAGCTAATTTACATAATGGAACAACTTATTATAAATCGGTTACTGAAGATACTTTTAAAGAAATTTATGATGTAATTAAAAGTAATATTGATTATCTAAAAGCATTTTATGATGATGCGTATGAACGAATAAAAAAAGACATTTATATGTCTCCTAGTAATTATTTATTTATAAGAAATGCTTATAAAATATTTTCAGCTCTTATTTTTTGCCAAGAAGAACTTGATTCTTGGTATGATATGGTTAAATCCCAAAATAAAAAACGAGTTTGTTTAATTCATAATAATTTGTGTTTAGAGCATTTTTTGAAAAATGAAAAGTCTTATTTGATTAGTTGGGAAAAATCTCGAATTGATTCGCCAGTTATGGATTTAGTAAATTTTTATAATAATGAATATTTTAATGTTAATTTTGATAGTTTGCTAATTAAATATTTTGAAAAAGTAAAATTTAGTGAAGATGAAAAAAAACTTTTTTTTCTATTAGTATCACTTCCTAAAAAGATTAATTTGGATGATGAAGAGTTACAGAATTGTCAGAATGTGCGAGAGGGATTGGATTATTTATTTATATCAGAAAGTTTAGTGCGGCCATACTATACGATAGAGCAAAAAAGTTAAAATGAAAATTTCTAAAAGTAAAACAAATATATTAAATCTAAGAGGTAGTATTAGAGTAATAATTAGTTGATAAAAAATTAAAATACATAAAGCGAAAATTGCTAATATGGCAAAAAATCCTCCGCCACCACGACGATTTGGTGGAGGACAACATGGTCCTTGGTTAAACATATAATCACCTATGGTATTATATGTTTTTTTTTGGCTTTGGTAATATTTATATGTAAAATAATATATTTTTTGAGTTAATCTATTTACATTTACAGTGAATTTTAGTAATATAATGGTAGACAGTGGTGCAAAGTGGAGGAAAGTGGGGGATTAAAATGTTTATGGGCGAATATCATCATAATATTGATGATAAATCAAGACTTGTGTTGCCTGCTAAATTTAGAAATGATTTAGGAGAAAGATTTATTGTAACACGAGGTATTGAAAAATGTTTGTATGTTTACTCTATTGCGGAATGGAAAAAACTAGAAACACAACTTAAAACTCTACCTTTTACAAAAAAAGACGCCCGAATATTTATCAGAACCTTCTTTTCTGGTGCTACTGAATGCGAGTTAGATCGTCAAGGAAGAACTTGCATTACTTCCCCACTTGTTGGTTATGCTGGTTTAACACGTGAATGTGTTGTTATTGGTGCTAATGATCGTCTTGAAATTTGGGATAAAGGTGAGTGGGATAAATTCTTAAATGATAATCGAGATCAATTATCTGATATAGCAGAAAATTTATTTATGGATGGGTCTTTATAATGAAACATTATAGTGTATTATTAAAAGAAAGCATGGAAGCTTTAGAAATAAAGGAAGATGGAATTTATGTGGATGCAACTTTAGGATATGCTGGTCATAGTTCTAATATTTTAGAGAAAATTCCTCATGGATTTCTTTACGCTTTTGATGCTGATAAGGATGCAATAAATTACTCAGCAGAAAAGTTATCTAGAATTAGAAATAATTTTAAAATATTTCATTGTAATTTTATTAAATTAAAAGAGTCTTTAGCAAAAGAAAATATAAATAAAGTTGATGGAATAATATTTGATTTAGGAGTTTCTAGTCCTCAGATAGATGAAAGTGTAAGAGGATTTTCTTTTATGAAAGATGCTCCTCTTGACATGCGAATGGATCAAAATCAAAATTTTAGTGCATTTAATGTAGTTAATGAATATAGTAAAGAGGAATTAACAGAATTATTTTATGCTTATGGAGAAGAGAAAAAAAGTAAGTTAATTGCAACAGCCATTATTCAAGCAAGAGAAAATAAAAAAATAACATCTACTAAAGATTTAGTATCAATTATTGAAAAAGGAGTAGGGGCTAAATACTTTTATAAAAATCATCCTGAAAGACAGATTTTTCAAGCTATTAGAATTGAAGTAAATAATGAGTTAAATATAATCGAAACAGTTTTACCTGATGCAATATCTTTGCTTAAAAAAGGTGGAAGAATATGTGTAATAACATTTCACTCTTTAGAAGATCGTATTGTAAAAAGAGTTTTTAAAAAATATAGTGAAGTTAATGAAATGGTTAAGGGCTTACCTGAAATACCTATTGAATATAAACCTATAATAAAATTAGTAAATAAAAAGCCGATTGTCGCAACTGATAAAGAATTAAATGAAAATAGTCGAAGTAAATCAGCAAAACTTCGAGTAATAGAAAGGGTGCTAGAATGAAAAAAAATAATGGTAAAAAAATCAAAATATTAAGAGGAGAGAAATTGTTATATTTTATGCTTTTCTTTTTAGTAATTGCTGTACCAATTTCAAATGTTTTTATTAAAGCTTTATTGTCTGAAACAAATATTGAAGTCGAAAAAGTAAGAAATAAAATTGAAAAACAAGAGAATATAAATGAAAGCTTAAATATGCAAATTAATGAACTAGCATCATTAGATAAAATTCAAGAGGTTGCAAAAAATATTGGTTTATCTTATAATAATGATAATATTAAAGTAGTGAATGATAATCAATAAAGGAGCTAAAATATGAAAAGAAAGAGAAGCATACATTTTAATATAAAAATAACTATGCTAGCTGTTTCTTTTTTATTTGTTTTAATTGTTGTTAAATTATTATTTGTTGCTGTATCTAATGACGTTGATGGAATTGATTTAAAAGCTTTTGCTGATAATCGAAATACTGAAGAAAAGACTTTATATGCTTCAAGAGGTACTATATATGATCGAAATGGTGAAATACTTGCAGTTAATACTAATTCCTACACAGTAATTGCTTATCTTTCTAGTTCTAGAACGACTGATGAAAACAATCCAGAACATGTTATTGATAAGGAAAATACAGCTAAGTCATTGGCTCCTTTATTAAATAAAAGTGAAGAAGAAATATTAAATTTATTAAATAAGGAAAATTTATATCAAGTTGAGTTGAGAAGAGGAATAAGCGAAGTTGAGAAAAATAAAATTGTAGCTTTAGATTTACCAGGTATTGATTTTTTACAAGGTTATAAAAGGTCTTATCCCTTAGGGGATTATGCCTCATATATAATTGGATACGCAAGAAAAAATGATTCAGAGGAAATAAATGGGGAGATGGGAATAGAGGCCTATTTTAATGACACTTTAAAGGGTAAAAATGGTTGGATAAAGTATCAAAGAGATGCTTATGGCTATCAAATGCCTAATACTCCTGTATGGAGTGAAGATAGTAAAAGTGGAGATAATATATATTTAACGCTTGATCAGAATATCCAATTGATTGCTGAAAATGCTATTAATACATTAGAATCAAATTATAAATTTGATTGGGCTACATTTTCTGTTATGGAGGCCAAAACTGGGGCAATTTTAGGTAGTGCAAGTACTCCGAGTTTTAATTTAAATACTTTAGATGGATTAGAGAGTTATTTAAATCCTTTAACTTCTTATCAGTATGAACCTGGTTCAACAATGAAAATATTTTCTTTTATGAATGCCATTGAAGAAGGCATCTATAAAGGGGATGAAACTTATAAATCAGGAACTATTGAACTAGCAGATGGTACTAAAATAAAAGATTTTAATAATGTTGGTTGGGGAATGATTGATTATGATACAGGTTTTGCTTATTCATCTAATGTGGCAGCAACTAATTTGGCTTTAAAATTAGGAACTAAAAAATTGCGTTCATTTTATGAAACTTTAGGTTTTGGTAAAATTACAGGAATAGAATTGCCTGGAGAACTTCCTGGAACAGTTAGATTTAATTATGAAAGTGAACTTGCCAATGCTTCTTTTGGGCAAGGGGTTACTACAACGCCAATTCAAATGCTTCAAGCTCTTAGTACTATAGCTAATGATGGAGTAATGATAAAACCTTTTATAGTTGATAAAATAGTTGATGAAAATGGAAATATTATTAAACAAAATGAACGAACAGAAGTTACAACAGTAGTTAGTAAAGAAACAACTAATAAGATAAAAGATTTAATGTATAAAATGATTTATGGAGGATTTGAATCAAGTAAGAATTTTGCTCCTGATAATGTAAGTTTGATTGGAAAAACTGGAACAGCTCAAATTGCTAGTCCAAATGGCGGTTATTTAACAGGAGAGTTTGATTATGTTAAAAGTTTTGCTGGATTATTTCCTTATGAAAATCCTCAATATATTATATATTTTTCGGTTAAACAATTAATTGGAGATACTAATGATATGGCAAAAATTGTTAATAATGTTGTAGAAGAAGTGGCAAAAACGATGAACTTAACTGATGCAATCAATGATGTTGATGAAACAAAAATTATTAATTTAAGTAGTTATATATCAAAACAAATTGAAGCAACAGAAGAGGCTATTAAAGGAAAAAGCTTAGTCCCGATTGTAATTGGTAAAGGAAAATATATAATTAATCAATATCCTTTAACTTCTTCTAATGTTTTAATTGGATCTAAAGTTTTTTTACTTACGAATGATGTTAGTTATGATTTACCAGATGTTACAGGATGGAGTACTAATGAAATAGTTTCTTATTGTAATTTAATTGGATTACGATATGTTTTAAATGGTTATGGAAATGTAGTTTCGGTTAATATGGAAATAGGTAAACCAATAGATTTTAATGGAGTGTTAGAAGTAAATTTGGCAGTTTGAAAATAAAAACTTGCTTTTTTATAAATATTGTGCTAGAATATGCAACATTTAAGAAAGGGAGAAAAATTATGAATGAAAAAAATATTTTAAAAAGTTGTGAACTAGTTAAAAAAGATTCAGAACAAATTATTAATAATGTTTTAAATGGAAAGTTTAATGAAAAGGACCTAGTAAATTTATTATTTAATATGAATAAAAGAATAGTAGATACTATTGATTTAATGAAACAAAATAATATGATGAATGATGAATTTCAGGCAGATATAGATATTTTACGTGAAAATCAAACTATTTTTACTTCATTAATAAGAGGTGTATCTAAAGATAAATTGACTAAAAATCAAATAATTAATTTTTTATTAAAAAAATTAACAAAAACATTAGGAAATGATGTTTCTGAAACAAATAGTGTTGTAGAAGAATCTTCAATAATTTCTTTAGATGAACCAAAAGAAGAAAGAAAATTAGAAGATGAGGTTGCGTTTTCTGTTCCTGAAACAAATAGTGTTGTAGAGGAACCTTCAATAATTTCTTTAGATGAACCAAAAGAAGAAATAGAATTAGGATATTTAGAAGAGTTATTATTAAGAAATGGAATAGAAGATGTTCCTGAAACAAATAGTGTTGTAGAGGAATCTTCAATAATTTCTTTAGATGAACCAAAAGAAGAAATATTTTTTGATGAAGAAGCATTTTTTGACATGAACGTATATGAGCAAATGGAATATTTAGAAATTCTATGTGAAAATATTTTAGAATATAAAAGTGATGATATTGTAGAAGTTGAAGGATATAGAGTTGCTGCTAAATATGCTGAAAGCTTTAGGAAATATTTAGCTCTTTATAATAATATTCGTATAAAATCTAAAAATAAAAATTTAGATATATTAGCATTAGCACAAGGATTAGGTATTTTAAAAGATGAAAATAGCGATATTTCTTCTGAATTAGATTTAACTGATAAATCTTTGAAAGAGCAAAAAAAAGATATTATAAAAGATATTCAATTTTTAGCAGATAGTGCTTGTTATGTTGAAGAAATGGAAGATAAAATTAAAGAGTTAATTGATAAATATCGAGCAATAGAAACAAGAGAAAAATATTTTACAGAAAAAGCTTTAAAAAAATTATTTGTGAATCAAGGATTTACTAAAGAAGAGGCTGAATATTTAGCAAGTGTTTCTTATAAACCAGAAAATTTACAAGAGAATAAAGATGTTTCTGATGAAGAAAAAACTAATATTTTTAGAAGAATAAAAAAATCTTTAACTACGCATATTCATAATTATTATTATGGTAGAAATTTTGAGATTAATTGGGATTTAGTTAATGGTAAATCCTTAGAAGAACAAATTCTTTATTTTAGTGAATTAATGGATAATATATTAGATACTGCTGAAAATTATCCAAGTAATCTTATGATGGTAATACCTAAAGAAGGAAACTCTGAAAATAAGAAATTTATTGTAAATAAAGAAGATGTAGAAGTATTTAAACAATGTTATAATAAATATATTGACTTGGAAGATAAGTTATCAAAAGAAGAACAGGATTTAGATGAATCGGAGGAAAGAGATTTAACAATATATTTTAATAAATATGATATAAGAAGATTAAAAGATGAAATTAAAGTATTAAAAGTTAAAATACAAGAAGAAAAAATAAATAATCCAGAAGATCATGATGCTATAAATATTTTACAAGAACAGCTAGAAGAATATAAAGAAAAATTAAATGAATTATTAGTAGAAAACAGTGAAATTTTAGGAAAAAAAGGAAATAAGTTTAAAGCAAATATAAATGATATTTATAATAAGGTTTCTAGGGCTTTAAAAAGCATGCCTTCAAAAGCTAGTGAATATATATCTAAAATTAAGTCTATAAGAAAACCTAAAAATAAAATAAAAATGAGTGAAAACATTAAAAAGAAAGCTGCAGCAATTGCTGTTGTAATAGCAGGGACAGCAGCTATTAGTATTTCGGCTGTAAATTCTGATGGAAAATCTATTAATGAATCAAAGATAAGTTATGAAACAAATACTGACGATGTTAATTTAAATGCTGGAGTTTCTAAAGATATTGTTGATGCTTTAGCACAAAATCCAAATAATTATAAATTTGAAACTAATCTTTTTGACAATAATCAAGCTACAAATGATATTAATTATCAACCATTTAAGGATATTTTAGGGGAAAAAGATTCTGAAAATGTAAGTAATCTATTTACTTTTGGAACTAATAATGTAAAAGAAGATATAAATATTGATAATACCCAAAAACCAAAAAGTAACTTAACTTCACAAGAAAGTACTATGATTAATCAAACTGATAAAACAAATAAACCAAAGAGTAATTTAACGTCTCAAGAAACTGCTAATGTAAAATCTAAAACGAGCGATAAACAAGCAAAAACTGTGGAAGAAAAAGCTGAAGAAATTGGTAGTAAAGTATACGATGTTTCATATAATAATAACAACAGCAATAAATATGGAAATATAAATGATTTAAATCTTGAAGAGACATTTACTATTGATAATGATGCTAAAATATATAAAGATGAATATAGTGCTGCAGCAGGTGTAAATGGGTTGCATCCATATTTTGCTTCTGATAGTAATCATATAGTTACAGCTCTTGTATATAATTACAATGGTTCAATGGTTGTACTAGATGTGAATGATCCACTTTTTGAAAATAAGAAAGTTGCTTTAGAAAATAATGGAGCAGTTTTAGAAGCGGTTCGTAGTCAAAATGAAGCATCTTATGATGTAGAAGGTTTTTATAATATTGATGATATTAATATGGGAGGAAGAACACGTTAATGAATCCAATAGAGTTATATGATGTTTTTACACTTGAGGATGATAAAGACTATACTGTAGCCAATATGGCAGTATATCAAGATGCAGAGTATCTTTACTTAATTGAAGTAGATAATGATGATAATTTAAAAGAAGATAATCAAAAAATAGTAAAAAGAGTAGTTAAAAATGGTGAAGATTCTGTAGAAATAGTTACTAATAAAGAAGAATTGAATGCTGTTGCAAAAATATTCTTTGAATTATTTAGTAAAGATGCAAATGAAGCTGTTAGTTAAAAACTAATAGCTTTTTCTTTAAGATACTTTATAAATTTATTGTTTTGTGTTAAAATAACAATTATGACTTGGAGGGTTTGAATTGAAAATGAAAAGGAAAGAAATTGTTACCAAAGTATTTTATATTATAATTTCAATAATATGTTTAATATGCTATGGTTTATTAGGGTATTTTGCTTTAAAGTCAAATATTATACCTAACAAATATTTACTTGAAGGTATTTTATTAGCAATAATTTTTTTAGGGTGTTCGTTATTTGTAATTTTTACTAATAGCAAGACTTTTTTTAAAGTGCTAGTAATCGTTTTAATGATAGGATCTTCAATATTATCAAGTTTTGGAAGTTATTTTTTAAGTCATACTTATGATTTTATTGTTATGATGAACAAAGAAGAGAAAACTATTTCGTATTCAGTAGTAGTTTTAAATAATAATGAATATGAAAGAATAAATGATATAAAAACAAAAAAGATTGCGTATTTAGCTAATGATAATAATAATGATATAAAGGCTAAATTAGATCGAAAAATAGAATTTGAAGAAATATTAGTATCTAAAACAAGAGAATTATCAGAAATGCTTTTTAAAAAAGAAGTAGCAGCGATTGTAGTAGAAGATAGTTACTTACTATTATTAAATGAAGAATTAGATGGTTTTAAAGATAAGGCAAAAGTCCTTTATAATTTTGAAGTAGACATTAAATCGCATCAAGAAGAGACTAAAAAAATTGATATTACTCAAGATTCATTTATCTTGTATATAAGTGGTGTTGATTCATACGGAAATGTAAATACTTCTCGTGGTAGAAGTGATTTAAATATATTAGCGGTGATTAATCCAAAAACAAATCATATTTTAGTGGTTTATAATCCGAATGATTATTATTTGACAATAGAGCAAGATGATTTAAAAGAGAAGCTTGCTAATACAGGGATTTATGGTATAGATAAAAGTATAAAATCTTTAGAGGATTTATATGATATTGATATTAATCATTATTTGAAAATAAATTTTAATGATTTAGTTCAAGTTGTTGATATTATTGGAGGTATTGATATAGATTCTGATGAGTCTTATGTAATTAATTCAACTCTTGAAATTAATACTGGCAAAAATCATTTTAGTGCTCAAGAAGCTTTACAATATGCTAGATTTGGAAGAGTAAGTAAAACTGATGATAATATACGAGTTGAAAGTCAACAACAAGTTATAACAGCAATTTTAGATAAATTAACTAAGGAAGAAGTTTTAATTAAAGATTATAATAGTATTTTAAGTAATTTAGAAGGTAGTTTGGAAACAGATTTAGCTACTAATATGATTACTTCTTTAATTAAGTATCAGTTAGATAAAGCACCAACTTGGTATGCTGACGGAGTAGCAGTAAATGGAACGCTAAGTGAGGAATATATATATAGTTTAGGTGATGGATATGAAAAAAGAAATGTTTTAATCCCTAATCAAGATAGTATAAATAGTGCTAAAGAAAGAATAAATAGTGTATTTAATGAAACAATAAAAAGAACTTAAAAATATTTAAGTCTTTTTTTATAGTTTTCTTTTTAGTTCTAATAAATTGTTGATTGTCATTGTTGGATTATATTCATTTGGTAAGTTTAATTTGTTAGGATTAAACCAACAAGTATCTAAGTTATTGTTCATGCCTCCTAAAATATCAGTAGTTAAATAATCACCAATTAATAAGCTTTTCTTTTTATCGATATTTTGGAATTTAGTAAATAAAAAGTCAAAAAATTCAGGCATTGGTTTAGAGAAACCTACTTCTTCTGAACTTATTACATATGAAATATAAGAATCAATATTTATTTTTTTAGTTTTTTCTAATGCTGCTTTTTGAGGACCATTTGTTGCGATTAGAATATTATAATTATTATATAATTCTTGGATGACTAGATGAGCATTTTTTATTTCAATGATATTTACACTTAACATTTTTGTATATAATTCATTTATAAAAATAGCTTTATCAAATTCTAACTGTATTTGATTAAAAAATAAAATAAAACGATTTGCTCTTAAATATATAATTTTATCTTTTAATGTCTTAATATAATCGGGGATAAACATTTTTCCGCTTTCCCAAATATGCCAATAAGAATTATCAAATTTTTTCCAGGCTTCAAATAATTGATTATTAAATGGAATATTTAAATACTTTAAAATAATAGAAAAAGCATATTTTATTGATTCATTATTATCTATTAGAGTATCATCTAAGTCAAAAATTAATGTTTTATATTTAGTCATATTTTTACCTCCGTTAATATATTCTAACATTGTGTTATAATTTAGGGAATATATTTTTGATAAATTAAAAAACATAATTATTTCCTTTTTTAATATGATTTATATAAAGGAGATAATTATGTTTTTTAATCAAATTCATACAAGAATGCGTGTTGCTTTAGTAGTGGTAATTATAATATTAGTAGCAATTGTTTTTCGGGTTTTTTATATTCAAATATTTCAATATAAAAAGCTTAATTCTTTAGCAACTTCTTTATGGAGTAGAGAACTTCCAATAACAGCTGATAGAGGTGAGATCAGAGATCGTAATGGTAAAGTTTTAGCAACTAATATAACTACTACAAGTTTAGTTGTTATTCCTAATCAGATTAAAAATAAAGAAGAGGTATCTCAGGCATTAGCTGAAATATTAGGTGTAGGGTATGAAGAAATGTATCGGCATATTTCCAAAAAAACTTCTATTGAAAGAGTTCATCCTGAAGGAAGACAATTATCATATGATATAGCTGAAAAAATAAATAAATTAGAATATGATGGAGTTTATTTGGTTAAAGAAAGCAAAAGGTATTATCCTTACGGAAATGTTTTATCTCATGTTTTAGGATATGTAGGAATAGATAATCAAGGCTTATCAGGAATAGAGCTTAATTATGATGATTATTTAACAGGTGAAAATGGTGCAATAAAATATTTTTCTGATGGAAAAGGGAATCGTTTATCTTTATCAGAAATATATGAAGAACCACAAAATGGAATTAATATTGATTTAACTATTGATGTTGATTTACAATTAAGTATTGAAAATGAACTTGATAATGTTATGAGTAAATATAGTCCTGAACAAGCTCTTATTTTGGCGATGAATCCTAATACAGGAGAAATTTTAGCAATGGCTAGTCGACCTAATTTTAATCCAAATAATTATCAAACAGCTTCTGTTGAAGTAATAAACAGAAATTTACCTATATGGATGACTTATGAGCCGGGTTCAACTTTTAAAATAATTACTTTAGCTGCTTCTTTAGAAGAAAAAACAGTTAATTTATTTGAAGATCATTTTTCTGATGGTGGAAGTATTAGTGTTGAGGGAGCTCGAATTAAATGTTGGAAAGCTGGAGGGCATGGAGATCAAACGTTTCTGCAAGTTGTAGAGAATTCTTGTAATCCAGGTTTTGTCGTAATGGGACAGAAATTAGGAGCAGAAACTTTGCTTAATTATATTCAAAGTTTTGGTTTTGGTAAAAAAACAGGAATAGATTTAAATGGAGAGGCTAGTGGAATATTGTTTAAATTAGATCAAATGGGTCCAGTAGAACTAGCTACAACGAGTTTTGGTCAAGGAATAAGTGTAACTCCTATTCAACAAGTTACAGCAGTATCTGCCGCAGTAAATGGAGGTGTTTTACATAAGCCTTTTATTGTATCTAAAATGACAGAACCAGAAACAAATAGTGTTATTAAATTATTTACAAAAGATGAAGGAACTAGAGTTATTAGTGAGGATACTAGTAAATTAGTTAGACATGCTCTTGAAAGTGTAGTTGCTAATGGAAGTGGTAAAAATGCTTATATTGAGAATTATAGAGTTGGTGGTAAAACAGGAACCGCTCAAAAAGTAAATAATGGTGCTTATATGGTTGGAAATTATATTTTATCTTTTATTGGATTTATGCCTGCAGATAATCCAGAAATTGTAGTTTATGTTGCAATTGATAATCCTAAAGGCGTTACTCAATATGGAGGAGTAGTATCAGCTCCAATTGCTAAAAATGTTTTAAATACTGCTATTGGATTGTATAATTATCCTAAAACTAAAGAGGGAATGCCTAGAGAATATACTTGGTTAGATACGAAATATGTTCTTCTTCCAAATGTTGTAGGTAAATCTTTAGAAGAAGCTAAAAAAGATTTAAAAGGTTTTATTGTTCAAACATCAGGGGTTGGGGATAAAGTTATTTATCAAAGTCCTGAAGGAGATTATTATGTACCTGAGGGAAGTAAAGTGTCTTTAATGTTGTCTAACTAGTGTAAAATAATATAGTACAAAGCGAAAGTTTTTAAAAAAGAGTGTATAATTTTGATTACGAGGTGGATTTTAAATGTTAATTTTAGCTAAAGCTGCAATGGCAATTATGTTGGGGTTTATTATTTCAATGATTTTTGGTTTCTTTTTTGTTCAGTTTGCTCGTAAAAAGAAAATGGGTCAAAATGTAAGTCATACTATAGGAGAAAGACATTTGAAAAAAAATGGTACGCCAACAATGGGAGGATTTATATTTATAGTTCCAGTTTTATTATCTTTAATAATGCTTTATATAAAAGGAAGTATTACTTTAAATCATAATTTGCTTATATTAATTTTTGTTTTTATAGCTTATGCAGCACTTGGTTTTGTTGATGATTATTTAAAAATGAAATATAAAAATAATAAGGGAATTAGTATTACAACAAAATTTTTATTACAAATGGGAATAGCTTTGGTATTTTTTTATATTTTTATGAAAAACGGTGGAGAGCCCATTTTATGGATAACTTCTATTGGAATTACTATTGATATGGGTTGGTTATTTGGAATATTTATTTTATTTGTTTTAGTGGGAACTAGTAACGCTGTCAATATTACAGATGGCCTTGATGGTTTAGCTACGGGTTTATCAGCGATAGCTTTTTTAGCATTTGGAATTATTACTTGGAATACAGGCTGGATGCAGGGTTATGAAGAAGTGGCTATTTTCTGTTTCTTGTTAGTAGGAAGTTTACTCGGGTTTATGTTATATAATTCTCATCCTGCTAAAATTTTTATGGGTGATTTAGGAAGCTTAGCTCTTGGAGGAGCATTAGCTACGGTTGCCATTGTTACTAGACATGAACTTTCATTGGTTTTAGTTGGAGGAGTATTTGTATTAGAGACAATATCAAGTTTTGTGCAAATAATAGCTATTCGTAAATTTCATAAGAAGATTTTTAAAATGGCTCCTCTTCATCATCATTTTGAACAAATTGGTTGGGAAGAAACTGATATTGTTAAATTATTTTGGGTAGTAGGATTTTTACTTGCGATGGCAGCTATCACTTATGGTGTTTGGATTTAAAATTGGATAAATATTTTATCTAATTTTTTTCTTTATAAAATGAAAAAATATGATATAATCAAAATAATAGGAAGAGGGATAAAAAATGAAATTAAAAAGTTTTAAGAAAAACAAAAAACTAAAAAA
>CANPJT010000017.1 GCA_947574255.1 uncultured Mycoplasmatota bacterium | reverse complement strand
TGTAAAAATAGACTTTGTAACAGAACTTCCAACAATTACTAAACAAATAGCAAAGCTAGCAGAAACATCAGAAGAGATAGTAGAAGATGATTATGGTAATCTAAGATACATTGGGAAAGATCCAAACAATTATGTTCAATTTAATAATGAATTATGGCGAATAATAGGAGTAATGAAAGATATAGAGAATCCTGATGGAACTAAAGAAGATAAAGTCAAACTAATAAGAAATGAAAGTATAGGAATGTATAAATGGAATAATAATAAAATAAATGATTGGAGTACAAGTGCTTTACAAAAAGTCTTAAATGAAGGAGCATACTATAATAGAACAAGTGGAGATTGTCCAAATGGTATTAATGAGGTAACAATTATGTGTGATTTTAGTGAGACAGGCTTAACTGAAGAAGCCAAAAGTATGATAAGTGAATCAGTATGGAATTTAAGTGGACCAAGTTCTTCTTCAAATACAGCAAAGGAATTTTATGAATTTGAAAGAGGAGAAAAAGTATGGAGTGGAAGACCAACCAAATGGACAGGAAAAGTTGCTTTAATGTATCCAAGTGATTATGGATATGCAACAGGAGGGGGAAGTATAACAAATAGAAATTCTTGTTTAAATGCAATATTAAATAGTTGGAATGGAAGTGAAGTAAGCGATTGTCAAAATAATGATTGGTTGAATATTAAAGATAAAATACAATGGACATTAACAATGAATTCTAATAATGTTGGAGGTGTATTTAATATTACGGAGACTGGTCGTATATATCTCTATCTAACTGATAGTGAAAGTGGCAAGATAACTACTCAACCAGTAGTATATTTAAATTCAAATATTATAATTGAAAATGAAAATGAAGGATCTAAGTTATCTCCTTTTACTTTAGAATAATTTAAATAGTATTAATTTATTTATAGTATGTAAAATATTAGCATACTATTTTTTTTATACTTTTTAAAATATATTTTATTACAATAATTTGAAATAATATCTTATTTTTGATATAATAAATTAGCTGCAAATAACTTTAAAATTAAAATAAATAGAAGAGAGATGAATTATGAGTAAAATAAAAATTTTTAGTCTTGGTGGATTAGATGAAAATGGAAAAAATTCTTATGTAATAGAAGTAGATAAGGATATTTATGTTTTTGATTGTGGTTTAAAGTATGCAACTAATAATATGTTTGGAATAGATTATATAATACCTGATTTTGATTATTTAGTTAAGAATAGAAAAAGAATAAAAGGTGTATTTTTAACACATGGTCATTATGAAAATATGGGAAGTACTAGTGATTTAGTTAAAAGTATTCCTGAGATAAAAATATTTGCTACTAAATATACAAAGTATGTTCTTTTAGAATCAGGAGTTTCAGAAAAGAATATATTTGAAATTACACCACATAAAAAGCTTAATTTTGGACGTGTTAGTATTTTTCCTGTGACAGTTTCACACAGTTGTCCTGATTCGGTTATGTATGTTATTAATACTAAAGATGGTGCTATATGTTATACAGGTGATTTTATAATTGATTCAAAGATGACAGGACGTTATGATATGGATTTAGGACGTATTGCTTATGTAGGAAAGCTTGGAGTACTTTGTTTATTATCAGAATCTTTATTTTCTGAACATATTGGACATACTTCTCCTACACATCGTTTAGAAGATTTTTTTAAGGATATTGTTAATAAATATAATAAACGTTTGATGTTTTTAGTTTTACCAACACATTTATATACAATTCAAGATATTTTTAATAGTGCTTTAAACAAACATCGTAAAATTATTTTAATGGGGAAAAAACTTCAAAATGTTGTTTCTTTTGGAAAGAAGGAAGGTTATTTAAGTTTTCCTGATGATTTACTAGGTGATTTGTCAAATATAGAAGATGAAGATGCAATTCTTTTAATGTGTGATGATAAGGAGAATCCTTATGCTGCAATTAGTAAAGTTCTAAATGGATATGATAAATATATTAAATTAAAATCTAGTGATACGGTAATATTTGCAGAACCAAGATATGATAGTAATGAAAAGTTATTAGTTAAAATCGAAAATGAACTTGCAATGTTTGGTTGTAATATAGTATCAATTCCAAAAGATAAAAATATTTTACATCATGCTTCTAGTGAAGATTTAATGCTTATGTTAAAATTAACTAATCCTAAATATTATATGCCAGTAAAAGGAGAATATCGATATTTAGTAGGAAATGCTAATTTAGCAAGTAGTTTAGGGATGCCTAAAGAAAATATTATTTTAAAACAAAATGGAGATGTTGTTTTAATTGATAATGGAAAATTAGTAGAGACAAATGACCATATAAAAGTTAATGATATCTTAATTGACGGTAAATCTAGTGATGATGTTGGAGAACTTGTTATTAAAGATCGAGAGATGTTAAGTGAGAATGGTATAGTTTTAATAAGTGCTACTTTAAGTAAAAAAGATAAAACATTACTTGTTGGTCCAGAAGTAACTACTAGAGGCTTTATTTATGTTAAGGATTCTAAAGAAATAATAAACGAAATAAAAAGTATTTCGAATGATATTATTACAAGAAATATTATTGATAATTTTGTAGATTTTAATAAGATAAAAACTGAAATTAGAACAGAGTTAAGTAAATTTTTATATGAAGAAACTGAATGTAAACCAATGATTATTGCAGTTGTTCAAGAAGTATAATAATTGTAAAATTGATTATATTATAAATAGGTGATTTTTTTGAAAAATAATAAAAATATTAATGCTTTGAATACTATTTATAAAACTTGTGAAATGGGAATTATTGGAATTAATGATGTAATAGATAAAACTAAAAAAGAAGAATTTCGAGATTTTTTAGATAATCAAAGAGGACAATATAATAAAATATTAAAAAAGGCCGAAGAATTATTTTCTTCATTTGGAATGGAAGAAAAGGAATTAGGTACAATGGCTAAAATTAATAGTAAAATAATGAGTGAAATGAAATTAGTCACTAACAATAGCGATCAAATGGTAGCAAAAATGATGATGGAAGGAACTAATCAAGGGGTTATAAAAAATTAATAAGACTAAAAATGAAAATAAAGAATTAGATAAAGATGTTTTAGTTTTGGCAGATGAATTGTTAGATGTTATGGAGAATAATTTGGATAAGTTAAAAATATATTTATAGTGAACATTAAATAAAAATATTTAATGTTTTTTATTTACGTTTTTATAAAGATTTTGTTATAATTGTAAAGGAAAAAGGAGATAACATGGAAAATATTAAAAAGTGGATTCCTAATATTTTAACTATATCAAGATTAATTGTAACCCCTTTTGTTATATACTTGGGATTAAAAAATGAAATAACTTTATTGATTATTTTAGCTGTTTTTGTTGCATTAACTGATTATTTTGATGGTAAATTAGCAAGATACTGGGATGTTTCTAGTGAGTTTGGGGCAAAGCTTGATGCTATTGGAGATAAAATGTTAGCAATAGGTTTATTAGTAATTTTAGTTGTAGATAATCATATGTTTTTTTATGTTTTAGTTTTAGAAAGTATTATAGCTTTATTTAATATATATGTATTTATGAAACAACGGGTTATAGAATCGTTGCTAGTTGGAAAAATTAAAACGTGGATAATTTTTATAACTATTATTTTAGGTTTGTTTAATTTGATATTTTCTAGTTTGAAAGGCTTTGTTAATATATTTGTAGTACTTACAGTTCTTTTACAATTTATTAGTTTATTTAATTATATTGGAGCATATAATAAAAGAAAAAGAGAAAAAAAAAAATAAAATTTTGGAATAGTGAATATTATAAAATAGTTAAAGATATTTTAAATAATGAAGAATTTTTAAAAAGAAAAAATTTTGAACATCATTATAATGAAAGTGTTTATGCACATGTTTTACGAGTATCTTATGATTGTTATAACATTGGCAAAAAATTTAAATTAGATTATAAAGCATTGGCAATAGCAGGATTGCTGCATGATTTTTATGATAAACCTTGGCAAGATACATTTGAAAAAACTCCTTTTTTTCAAAAACATGGTTTTGTTCATGCAGAACAGGCAAGAAAAAATGCTAAAAAACATTTTCCTGATTTGGTCAATGAAAAAATAGAAGATATGATAAAAACGCATATGTTTCCTTTAAATAGAAGTCTTCCTAAATATAAAGAAAGTTGGTTATTAACTTTAGTAGATAAGGCTGATTCGATGGATTTTTTATTGCATCCATTGTTATTATTAAAGTGTGTAAGAATTAATGGTAAAAATAAGAAAAATTGATTTTATAAATTTAATCATTTTTCTTTTTATTTACGCTGATTTGACAAAATTAATAAAATATGATAGAATGTGTAATAGTAAAAGGGGTTTTGTTATGAATTTATTAGAAATGATGAAACAAGAGATTGTGAATCTTGGTTTGACAGATAAATTAGAAATAGCTTATTATTTATATAGAAGAACAGGAGAAATATTTGAATATGATTTATCGTTTATATATAAAGAAAAAAGTGAACAAGAAAAGTATAAATCATATATTCCAGATGATGAACATATTACTGATAAAAATAAGGTATGTTTTACTTGGGCTAAATCGTATATAAATTTATTAAATTGTTTTGGCATTAAAGCCAAATATAAAGATAGTAAACGACATGCTTATGTAGAAATATTAATTGATAATCATATAATTAAAGCTGATTTAATGATTATGGGGGCAGATATAATGTTAACGAAAGTAGGATTAAGGCCTCGTAATTTTAAATGTTTACAAAACAAAGAGCTAATAAAAAAAGTTGAGAATTCTTTATTACAAAAGGGAATAATATCTTTAGATATGGAAAAAAATATAAATAATAGTTTTAAAATTTTGTCTACTTTTAAGAATTATTTAAAAAATAAAATGGGAAAAAATTATAAAGAAGAGTACGTATATGGAGTATTTAGAAAAATTGAAGAATTAGTTGATTCTGTAGATAATGATTTAGGAGAAGTTAGTGGAACAAAATTTATATCATATTTATTAGATGTTTTCTTATGGGATAATGATAAACCAATAGAAACTTTTTTCTATAATCAAGAAACTGGAGTATATATTAAATTATATTTAGTAAAAAGAAAAGATGGTAATCCTTATTATTATGCTTATCAAAAAATGAATGATGAGCATTATAAATTTGTTTCAGTTCCTCCAATATATGTAGAATGTCTTTTAAAAAGTGATTTAAAACAATATACAAATAAGGAATTGATACAATTAGCCCAAGAAGATTATTACAATTCTATATTATCACTTGTAGATAATCAAAATAGAACGAGAGTTAAATAAATTTATGAACCTTTTAGAAAAACTAAGAGAAGAAATAGTATTTTTAGGGTTAAATAAAAAAGAAGATATTAAAGATTATTTGTATATAAGAACAGGGGAAATATTTAATTATGATTCTGTTTATGAACTAGGAGATGGTATTGATCGACTTAAATTGAAAAAGATACAAATAGACATTCGCAATATAAAAAATTTTAATATTACTTGTTTTACATGGTCAAAAATATTTAGGGATTTGTTATTAGCATTTGATATTGATGCAAAATATATAGATGTTGGTGGACATGCTTTTGTAGAGGTTTTTCTGGATGGTAAAATATTTAAAGAAGATTTGATGAAAAATTATGATGATTTAATGAGAATAAAATTTGGTTTAGATATTTATAAGAGATATAAAATTTTTAATCCAGAAACTAATAAAGAAGAATTTTATAAAGAATTGAAAAATTATAATGAAAATCAAAAAATAAAAATGAAAGAAGTTTTAGAGTTAATAAAAATAGAATTAAAAGAAATAAAATCAAATTTTAGTTTAGATTTGGAAGGATATATATTTTTTGTATTTAAAACTATTGAAAAAATTATGAATTTTCCAAGAACTAATGTTGATTATTCTAGTGGGGTTTCTTTTATTAATAATTTATTTAAAATTTTTATTCACGAAAGTTATAGTCCATATTGCACAGAGATTTTCAACAAATATAAACGTATTTTTATTGAAGTTTATGCAATTAAGTTAAAAAATAAAATACATTATTTTGTTTATAAAATAACTGATGATGGATTTTATGAATTTCATGAAGAAAATGAAGAGATGATTAAGTTTTATTTAAAAAATTATCATTCTAAGCATGTGGTTAATCTTTCTAAAGTAAAAAAACTAAATTATAGTGTAAAATAATTTTGCAAAAGATTTCTTTAGTTGTTATAATTAAAATGGTGAAGGTACATGGCAAAGAAGAAAAAGACAAAAGAAGATAGTGCAAATAAATTTGAATATAGTGTAGAATTAACAGGTTTAATTTTAATTTTAATTGGTCTTATTGGGTTTGGTTTTGGGCCTGTTGGAGCTATTATAAAAGAATTTGCCATGTTTTTACTTGGTGAATGGTGGTTTTGTATTTTAATACTTGTATTAGTACTTGGTATATTTATGTTGGTGAAAAGAAAATTACCTAATTTTTTCTCATCTAAATTAATAGGAGTTTATTTGATTATAATAGTAGTTTTAGTATTATCTCATATGACTTTTGTTAAAACTTGTGATAAATCAATAGGGATTTTTCAAGCTACTGTGGATAATTATATGGATCGTATTGATTCGATTAATAAAAATAATATATTAACTTCAACGGGCCAAACATCTATAGTCATTGGTGGCGGAATAGTAGGAGCAGTTTTTTCTTTCGGAATTTCAGCATTATTTGGTTTAACTGGAACATATATAGTGCTTTCAATTATGTTTATTTTTGGTCTTGTGATGGCATTTAATTTAAATTTAGGAAATATACTTGGAAAAATATTTAAAAAACCTAATTTTAAAAGACGGGAAAAAGGTTCTGATTTAGCTATTGATGAGAGTGATTCTATTCCGATAACTGGCAATGAAGATGATGATAAAATTGTTATTACTAGTGTTGAAGAATTAAAACAAAATCATGTAAATGAAATAACAGAGGAAATAAAATCAGAAGTAATACCAGTTGTAAATTCTAGTAATGGATCTTATCATTTACCACCATTTTCTCTTTTAGAAGAACCATCAAAAAACAAAAAAGTAAATTCAACAGAATTTATTCGTAGTAATAAAGAAAGCTTAGAAAGAGTTTTAAATGATTTTCAAATAAGTGGAAAAGTTGTTGAAATTCATGTTGGACCAACTGTTACTCAATATGAAGTAGTGGTGCCAACAGGAACAAAGTTAAGTCGAATAAGTAATATTAATAAAGAGATAGCTTTAGCTCTTGCCGCTAAAGATGTTCGTATTGAGGCTCCGATACCTGGTAAAAGTACAATAGGAGTTGAAATACCTAATAAAGAAGTAAGTCCTGTTAAAATAAAAGAAGTAATTACAAATGTTAATGCAGAAAAGGTCAAAAAAGGTTTACTAGTTACTCTTGGAAAAGATATTACGGGAACAACAATAAATGCTGATTTGACAACGATGCCCCATTTATTAGTAGCAGGTTCAACAGGAAGTGGTAAATCTGTTTGTATTAATAGTATTATTATTTCTCTTTTAATGCATTATCGTCCTGATGAAGTAAAATTGGTTTTAGTTGATCCAAAGCAAGTTGAACTTTCAAATTATAACGGTATACCTCATTTAATGTGTCCAGTAGTTACAGATCCAAAAAGAGCAAGTTTAGTTTTACAAAAAGTTGTTAGTGAAATGGATCGTAGATATAAGGTATTGGCTGCCAAAGGAGTAAAGAAAATTGCTGATTATAATGCAAAAATAGAAGAAGAAAATAAAAAGAATCCAGATAGTCCGCAAGATAAAATGAATTATTTAGTGGTAATAGTAGATGAAATGGCAGATTTAATGATAGTTGCTAAAAAAGAAGTTGAAGATTCAATTATGAGAATTACTCAATTAGCTCGGGCAGCAGGAATTCATTTAATAGTAGCAACACAAAGACCATCAACTGATGTTATTACAGGAGTAATAAAAACTAATATACCATCACGTATTGCTTTTGCTGTTGCAAGTTATATTGATTCTAGAACAATTTTAGATTCACCTGGAGCAGAAAAGTTGCTTGGTAAAGGTGATATGCTATACCTTCCAATGGGAGCTAATAATCCTACAAGAATTCAAGGATGTTTTATTTCAGATAATGAAATAGAAAGAATAATAGATCATGTATCAAAACAACAAGCAGCTTCATATGACGAGTCTTTGACTTCTACTAATGTCGAACAAAATCATATGGCGGGAAGTGAAAGTCATAATGATGATAGTGATGATCCAATTTATGATGAAGTTGTAGAGTTTGCAATATCAACTGGTAAGATAAGCGCTTCTCTCTTGCAACGAAGATTTAGGCTTGGCTATAATAGAGCGGCGAGAATTGTCGATTTACTAGAAGAAAGAGGAATTATTGGCCCTCAAAATGGTTCAAAACCAAGAGAGGTATTAGTTAAATTAAAAGAAGAAAATAGCGAAGAGTAGATCTATTTTTTTAATAGAAATGGTGATATAATGAAAAATTTAAGTCAATTTGCGTGTTTAGATAAAAATGCTATTCGTTTAAAAAAAGAAGTAGAAGATAAGTATCGTACTCCTTTTTTTAGAGATATTGACCGTATAATTTATTCAATGAGCTATTTAAGATATGCAGATAAAACACAAGTTTTTAGTTTTAATGAAAATGATCATATAAGTAAACGAATGATTCATGTACAATTAGTAAGTAAAATAGCTAGAACAATTGGAAGAAATTTAAATCTTAATGAAGATTTAATAGAAGCTTCAGCTTTAGGTCATGATCTTGGTCATGTTCCTTTTGGGCATATTGGAGAATCAATTTTAAATAAAATAAGTTTGGAAAATAATGAAGGTTATTTTAATCATAATATTGAAAGTGTTAGAGTCTTAATGGTCTTAGAGCAAAACGGATTAGGGAGGAATATTACATTACAAGTTTTAGATGCGATAATGTGTCACAATGGAGAATTTCCGATGAAAGAGTATTATCCAAAAGAAAAAACAAAAGAAGATTTTTTTAAAGAGTATCAAGATTCTTATCATGAAAAAAATTTGATTAAAAAGTTTAGACCAATGACTTTAGAGGGATGTGTAGTACGAGTAAGTGATATTATTGCTTATATAGGAAAGGATATAGAAGATGCCATATGTTTAGGTGTAATTAGTAAGGAACAAATTCCTAAGTCAATTACAGAAGTTTTGGGTGTAACAAATCGAGAAATTATTAATACAATTGTGAGTGATATTATTGAAAATAGTAAAAATAAACCTTACATAAAGTTAAGTGATGATATTTATAAAGCTATTATTGAATTGAAAAAATTTAATTATGAAAATATTTATTATAAAGCTAATAGTAAAGAGGATATTAAGTATTATGAAACGATGTTTAGATCTTTATTTAATAAGTATTTAAATGATATAGAAAAAAATAATAAACAATCAAAAATATATAAAACTTTTTTATATAATATGACAGATAAGTATTTAACAAAAACTTCTAGTGCTCGTAAAGTTATTGATTTTTTAGCTGGTATGACTGATGATTATATGGATAAATGTTATAAGAGTGATGTAAATAATTGAAAAATATTTTTATTAAATTTTATATAAAGGAGGTAATAAAGGTATGAGTAGTAAATCTAATTTTTTTTTAAATATAAAAAAAACGTGGATTTATATAAAAGATAGTAAGATAAATTTAATCTTTTATACTATGGTTAGTGTTATTGAAGCAGTTATAGGAGCAATTTTGCCCTTAATTTCAGCTAAAATAATTTTAAATATAACTGATGGTGTGATGAGACAATTAATATTGTCAGCTTTGTCAGTATTTGCTATAGAATTTATATTATATATTGTATTTTATTTTAAAGGATTTTTTTATCAAAAAGTTTATCGTAAAACCTTAATTAATTTACAAACAACAGTTGCAAGAGAAACTTTGAATTTGGAAATAAAAGAAATAGATAAAGCTTCTTCTGGATTATTTATAGATAGACTAAATAAAGATACACAAGATATATCTGGGTTATTTATGGAATATACTTATTGGATATCTTATGTAATGTCTAATATTGGGGTTTTAATTGCAGTATTTATATTGAATAGATATTTATTTATATATGCAATTATTACTTCACTTTGTATATTTTTAATTAATAAAAAAAGATTAAGTAAGCAGTATGAAATACAGAAAAAAATTAAAAGAATTAATGAAAAGAAAACAGGAATTATTGGGGAACTTGTTAGAGGTATAAGAGATGTTAAGGTTTTAAATGCAAGTAGTACTATATTAAAACAAACTACAAATAAAATTATCGAATCTTCAAATGAAGAAGTAAAAATGTTAAATATTAGAAGAATATATCAATATTTTGAAAGTAATTTAAGAGCAATATTTGATTTAGCATTTATTATAATAGGTTGTTTTTTGTACGGAAAAAATTTATTAACTATACCTACTTTTGTTATAATTTATAATTATCAATCTAAAATTAAAAACTTGTTAACTGGTGTTGTTCAAATTTCTGAATATAATAAAAAGTTTGTTGTTGCTTCTGATAGGATTTATGAAGTTATTGGAAATGAAAAATTTGCTAAAGAAAAATTTGGAAAAACAAAGGTGAAAAGGTTATCTGGACATATCGAGTTTAATAATGTTAGATTTGGTTATAATGAAGATAATAAAATTATTAAAGGAATGAGTTTTGAAATTAAACCAAATGAAAAAGTTGCTTTTGTTGGTAAAAGTGGTGCTGGTAAAACTACTATTTTTAGCTTAATAACAAGATTGTATTCTATAAATGAAGGAGAAATATTATTAGATGGATATAATATTAATGATTTAACTTGTGATTCTTTAAGAAATAATATGTCTATAATAACTCAAAATCCTTATATATTTAATTTTTCTATAAAAGATAACCTTCTTTTGTCAAAAGAAAGTGCAAGTATGAAAGAAATAAGAAATGCTTGTAAAATGGCATGTATTGATGATTTTATTATGTCTTTACCAGATAAATATGAAACCATGGTTGGAGAGAATGGTGTGATATTATCAGGAGGCCAAAAGCAGAGACTTGCAATAGCTAGAGCATTATTAATGAAAACTGAGATAATACTATTTGATGAGGCGACTTCAGCATTAGATAATGAAACGCAAAGTGAAATTCAGAATGCAATAGATAATCTTAAAGGTGAATATACAATTTTAATTGTTGCTCATCGTTTATCTACTGTAAAAGATAGTGATAAAATATTTGTTGTTGATAATGGTAAAATAATTGATAGTGGTTCTCATAAAGATTTATTGAAAAAAAGTAATTTTTATAAAAATTTATACGAAAAAGATTTAAATATTTAAAAAAGATATTTATTATATTAGGCATTTTACATGCTTTTTTTCTATGAATTAAATTAGCTATTTGATAAAATAATCTTGGTGATTATTATGTTAAAAATTAATAATTTGACAGTAAAAGTTTTAGATAAATATATTTTAAAAAATTTTAATTTAGAGATAAATGAAGGAGAAATTCATGTTTTAATGGGCCAAAATGGAGCTGGTAAGTCTACTATTTCTAAAGTTATAATGAGAGATGATACATATGAGGTTATAAGTGGAAGTATTAAATATAATGATGAAAATTTGATTGATATGTCAACAACTGATATAGCACGTAAAGGGATTTTTTTAATAACTCAAAATCCTCCTGAAATTTCAGGTGTTACTAATGCTGAAATGTTGAGAACTTCTTTAACAGATATGGGTAAGAATGACATGAATATTTTAGAGTTTAATCGTAAAATGACAAAGATATGTGACAAGTTAAATATTTCAAATTCTTTTATTCATCGAGATATAAATTATAATATGAGTGGTGGAGAGAAGAAAAAAAATGAATTACTTCATATGTGGATGTTAGAACCTAAATGTATCATTTTAGATGAGATTGATTCTGGTCTTGATGTCGATTCTTTAAAGTTAGTTGCTAATTCAATACTTGATTATTATCAAGAATTTAAACCATCTATTTTAATAATTACTCATCAAAAAAGTTTAGTAGATATTTTAAAACCAAATTATGTTCATATTCTTGCTGATAAAAAAATTGTTAAAACTGGAGATTATAATCTAGCGTTAAGTATATTTGAAAATGGTTTTAGGTCAAGCATTATGAGTGAAAGTGAAGCAAATGAATAAATTAATAGTAGAACAAAAAGAATTAATATTGAATAATGAAGATGTAATTATTGATAAAATATTAAGTGAGGAACTAGTTTTACAGGTGTATGGTAATGTAAGTTGTGGTGTTTTATCTATTCCTAGTATTTCAAATATAACTATATATCTTCATGATAACGCTATATTTAATATTGATCTTTTTGTTCATTTAAATGAAGTTAAAAATCAAATTAATATTTATAGTGAATTTCAAACAAAATTAAATTTAAATTATGCTTGTACTTTTAAGAATAGCAGTTATTTAACAATAAAAAATCATATAAAGAATAATGAAACGGAAACGAATATTACTGTAAGAGCAGTTGAGGATAATGGAAAAATTGAGATACAGGCAGAAGGAATAATTTATGAAGACACTTATTCTAATTTTTATGCAGAAGATATAAAAGCTTTAGTTATTAATAATAATTCAGTTAGTATTAGTCCTAATTTACTTGTTAAAACTAATGCTGTATTAGCTAATCATAATGCAACTATTAGTAATATTGAAAAAAATGATTTATTTTATTTAGAGAGTAAGGGTCTTTCTAAAGAATCGGCAAAAAAAGTTATAAAAACAGGATTTTTAAAAGGAATTTTAAAATTAGAATTTTTAAAGTTAGGAGGTGAAGGAAATGAATAGAGAAGATTTTCCGATGCTGAATCAAGATATTATTTATTTTGATAATGGTGCAACTACTTTAAAACCTAAATGTGTAATTGATAAAACTGTTGAGTATTATGAAAAGTATGGTGCTAATGCTCACAGAGGAGATTATGATATTTCTTACAAGGTTGATCAAGAGTATGAAAATGTAAGAGGATTAGTAAAAAAATTTATTAATGCTAAATATTTGGAAGAAATAATATTTACAGCAGGATCAACAGAAAGTTTAAATCTAGTTGCTCGTGGCTTTTTTGAACCTCTTTTAGAAGTAGGCGATGAGGTTTTAATTACGAAATCAGAGCATGCTTCTAATGTTTTACCTTGGTTTTATTTAGCAAATACTAAAGGCGTTAAAGTCAATTATATTCCTTTAGATGATAATCATTATGTTACTTTAGAAAATGTTAAAAAAGCTATTACACCAAATACAAAAGTAATTAGTCTTGCATATATTACAAATGTTATTGGAGATATTCGACCTATAAAAGAAATTGCTGAATTTGCTCATAAAAATAATATTTTTTTAGTAGTTGACGGAGCTCAAAGTATAGGCCATCTAAAAACTGATGTACAAGATTTAGATGTTGATTTTTTAACTTTTTCAGCACATAAAATGTGTGGTCCAACAGGAGTAGGAGTTTTATATGGAAAAAAAGAATTGTTAGAAAATGTAGAACCTTTGATTCTAGGTGGTGGTATGAATGAATCTTTTGATAATGAGAATGAGATTTATTATAAAGATTTACCAACTCGTTTAGAAGCTGGTACACCAAATATTGCTGGAGTTATTGCTTTTGGTAAGGCAATAGAGTATTTAGAAGCTATTGGAATAGATAAAATAGCAGATTATGAAAAGAAATTACGAAAGTATTTAATTGATAAGTTAATTAGTATTCCTTTTATTGATATTATTAATATAGAAAGTGATAGTGGAATAGTTTCTTTTAATGTAACAGATATTTTTAGTCAAGATGTAGCTTATTATCTTAACAAGTATAATGTTTGTGTTCGTGCGGGAAATCATTGTGCTAAAATATTAAAAAATGAAGTAGGAGTTAAAAATACTTTACGAATTAGTTTATATTTTTATAATACTTATGAAGAAATTGATGAATTGATAGATTTATTAAGTAATAAAGAAAAAATTCTGGAGGAAATGTTATAGTGGATGAAAATTTAAGAAGAGATATTATTTTGGATAATTATCAAAATCCTCGAAATAAAGAGATTGTTTTAGATAAAAGATATATTAAAGTAAATTCTAATAATGAATCATGTATTGATAATATAGATATTTATGTTTTGATTGAAGATGACATTTTAAAAGATATTAAGTTTAGTGGAGAAGCTTGTGCAATATCGACTTCTTCAACGTCTATTATGATTCAAAATTTAATTGGAAAATCAGTTAGTGAGTCTAAAATGTATATTGAAAATTTTGAAAATATGGTTCAAGAATTAGCTTATGATAATAATTTATTAAATGAAGCCCTTGTTTATAGTGAAATTTATAAACAAGGAAATCGAAAAAATTGTGCATTACTTCCTTATATAGGTTTAAAGAAAGCAATTAAACAATATGAAAAAAATTAAAAAGCAAAAGTGCTTTCTTTTTGTTATAATGAATTAAGTGATAAGTATGAGAAAATTAGGATTTTCGAATATTTCTTCAACGATGCTTATTATACAAAAATTAAAAATAATAGATTATGTGTTTACTTATCATAATAAAGCCTTAAATAATGAGTTTTTAGAATATTATTTTGATAAAATTATGTATGTAGAATATGTGTATGGAAAATGGGATAGTGAAATTTATGATTTAGAAATAAATATAGATATATTAAAAAGTTTTTCTAGTGGTCTGTAAATATAAATGAATATGATTCCAGAGGAAGTTGGATTTGATACTTCTTATGAAAATCGTAGTAGGCCAAGTTACTAAGATAGAAGAAAATAAATTTATTTTTAAAGTTTAGCACTAGAAATAGGAGACTTTTTTCTTGTTTGATATTGTATTTTGTAAAGTTATAAATAAAAAACTAAATAATATTTGGTATAATATAAAGAAACTGAATTGGGTGAGAAGATGAGTATTGGACTATTTATAGTTATGCTTTTTATGATTTTGGTATTTATAGGGTTTACTATTTTTATATTTAAGCTATATCTTAAACAAAGTGTATATAAAAATTATAAAAAGACTATTGGAGTTTGTGTAGATTGGGATAAATATGTTAAATTTGAAAATGGTGAGAAAAGTTATAATATTTCAGAAGCTAATTACAGACATATAGAAGGTTTTTATCGACTTCCAATTGTTGTATATAAAGTTGATGGTCGAGAGTACCAAATCACAGGCAGAGTAGGATATGGTGTTTCTATTTTTAGATTAAAAGGTCGTAAATTTAAAGTAAGATATAATCCAGAAAATCCACAAGAAGCGGTTATATCAGATGAAGCAGCTGTATATCTTTTTGTTTCTTTATTATTCGGATTTGTGGCTTTAATGATGCTTTTTAATCTAATTACTATTATTAAAGAAGCAAGTTATAATAATAAACATCCAGATTATGAATATACATTATTTTGTACAATAGATGGTGATGAGTATGCAATTGCTGAAAAATTTATTGCTAAGACAGATTTAGAAGTTTTAGAAAGAATAAAAAATAGTGTAAAGTATAAATGGTGTGAAAATCCAAGAGTAAAAATAAAAAAGTAATCTTTGGAATAAAATTATTTAATTTAAAGAAAGTAGATATATTTTAACAATGCAAATTGATTATAGAAAAAGCATCTAAATTTAAAATATCTTAATAATCAAAAGATGGTTTAATTAATGCACAAACCATTATTAAGAAAAGATAATTTTTTCTTGACATTTTCATATACTTTACTATATAATCTTATTGTTATTGAAAAAAGGAAAGAGATTGTATCCACAATCCACCTGATTGCGTGTAGTAATGGGTAAGAAGCTAGTGAGTATAAATTTTTAAGCTTGAGGTGGATACTAGGTATCTGCCTTTTATAATGTATGGAGGTGCATTTATATAGCAAATAATAAAAACGAATTGCCAATTAATGATCAAATTAAAGTTGCTGAATTAATGGTGATAGGACCTAATGGTGAGCAAATGGGTTTGAAAAAATTAAATGATGCTTTAACACTTGCAAATTATGCAGGACTTGATTTAGTACTAATGAATGCAGGTGGAAATCCGGCTGTTGCTAAAGTTATGGATTATAATAAGTATAAATATGAGAGACAAAAGAAACAAAAAGATGCTCAAAAAAAACAACGTGAAACTAATAAAGATTTAAAAGAGTATCGTTTATCGGTTACTATTGATATTCATGATTTTGAAACTCGCAAAAAAAATGCAGCATCTTATTTAGAAAAAGGGCATAAAATTAAAGGTTTTATTCGTTTTAAAGGAAGACAAATGGCTCATCCTGAACTTGGGCGTGATGTCTTAAAAAGGTTTGCAGAAGAGCTTAAAGATTATGCAGATGTTGATACAGAACCTAAAATGGAAGGGCGAAGTATGTATATTATTTTAGCACCTAAAAAAAACTAAGAAAGAAGGATGTAAAATGGCTAAAGGACCAAAACAAAAAACTCATAAAGCAAGTAGTAAAGTTTTTAAAAAAAGAGCAAATGGAACATTATCATATAAAAAATCTGGAGGAAATCATAAAACTAGCAAAGATAGTGCAAAACAAGTTAGACAAAGAAGAAATAATGGAACATTAAGTAAAGGAGATACTGACAGAATTAAGTCAGTTATCTAGTGAGGAGGTTTTTTAATGACAAGAGTTAAAGGCGGAAATGTTGCTAAAAATAGAAGAAGAAAAGTATTAAAAAAAGCAAAAGGATATTTTGGAAGTAAACATAGATTATTTAAAACAGCTCAAGAACAAGTTTTTCATAGTGAGGCATATGCTTATCGTGATAGAAGAGCTAATAAAAGAAATTTTAGAAAATTATGGATTACAAGAATAAATGCAGGGTGTCGTGAAAATGATATTAGTTATTCAAAATTTATTAATGGTTTAAATATTGCAGGTATTGAAATTAATCGTAAGATGCTAAGTGAGCTTGCTATTGATGATTCAAAAGGTTTTACTGAATTAGTTAATGTGGCTAAAGAAGCTTTAAAAAGCGATAAAAAAGTTTCAGTAAAAAATGAAGCAAAAAAATCAGAGAGTAAGGAAGAAAAAGTGGCTGCTAGAACAAATGATTATAGTAATATGACTTTAGCAGAGTTAAAAACTATAGCTAAAGAACAAGGAATTAAAGGTTATTCTTCAATGAAGAAGGAAGAAATTATTAGTAATTTAAAATAAATAAAAAACATTCTTGATTGAATGTTTTTTTAAATGGAAGACAAGATTAAATTTCCATAATATATTATAAAAATAATTAAGAGAATAATTCCTTCTTTTTTATTTATTTTGTAAGTTTTAAAACTAAATATGTATAGTAATAAAGAAGACAAAAGCATTACAAATAGATCCATATAATTAAATGTTATGTTACTTATGTTACCAAATATTGCAACAGGAATGCCAATTACAACGCCAATATTAAAAATATTACTTCCAACAACATTACCTATTGCTATATCATATTCTCCTTTTTTAGTAGCACTAATACTAGTAACAAGTTCAGGAAGACTTGTTCCAAGAGCAACTATCGTTAAAGCTATAATTCTTTCGCTAACTCCTAAAAAATCTGCTATAATACTTGCTGAATCTACAACTGCATTACTTCCAAGGATTAGACAAATAATACCAAGGATGGTAAAAATTATAGATAATGGAATATTATATTTTGGTTTTTCATTATTTTCTATTTTGTCTGTTTTATTATGCATAATTGTAAAAAGGTAATAGATAAATATTAAAAAAAATAAAATTATAGCAATACCATCTGATCTTGTTAAAATATTAGAAGCTGTTCCAGATAATAATTTGTCATTAACTAAAACGACGAATAGAGTAGTAATTAATATAGTGATAGGGATTTCTTTTTTTATAGTAGCACTTTTGACGTTAAGTGAATGTATACAACTAGATATTCCTAAAATCAGTAAAATATTTAATATATTACTTCCGATAACGTTTCCTAAAACAATATCTCCGCTACCACTTATAATGGATTTAATGGATACTGCAAATTCTGGAGCACTAGTTCCAAAGGAAACGATAGTTAAAGCTATAAGCATTTTAGAAAGATGGAAGTTTTCAGCTAGGCTTGAGGCAGCATCTACAAAAAGATCGGCGCCTTTTACTAAAATAATAAATCCAATTATTAGAATAAAAATGTTTAATATCATAAATTTAATCTCCTTTATAATTATATTTTATTTTCTATATAATAGGCATAATATTCATCGTATGTAATATTATCTTCATGAATTATTTTAGCAGCTTCTAAACCGACATAACGCCAATGCCATGATTCAAAACTATAGCCAGTTAAATATTCTTTTTCTTCAGGATATCTTTCAATGTAACCATAAATATGAGCATTTTCTTTTAGCCAAGTGTAAGCAGGGGAGTTTTTAAATGTTCCAGTTAATTGATTATTGATTTCAAATACGTCAATAGCAAGTCCTGTTTGATGTTCTGAATGTCCTGGTCTTGCTGCAACTTTATCAGCTTCTCTTTCACCTTTATACATTTTAATATTATTATATACATCTTCTTGTTCTTTATAATCACGATAGCTGGAATTAACAATTAGTTTATATCCATCGTTTTTTGCAGCATTCCACATTGAAACATAGGCATCATTTGCATCTTTAGTAATTTTATTATTTTCATAAGCGTAATTATTATTTATGGTTACAAGATTATTTGGTTCGAAATTTTCATCTAATTTATAATATTTATTTACAATAAGTAAAGTATCATCACTTGAATTTGTTGAAATGTCATTTTCATAGAATTCATAGTCTCTATTTACATTTACAATGGCAATGATATCATTTAAACTTTTATTTTTATTTTTCTCTAAATAAGATAGATATCTTTCTAGATTTTTATGAATATAATATTTTTCTTGAATTAATTTTAAAATTGCTTCATTTCTAGGAATATTTAAAATACTTTCTATTTGCTTATTATCTTTATAGTAATTTAATAATTCCTTAGCATTTTCAAGAGAGTAACCATGTTCAATTAATTTATACTCATAAGTCTGTTTATATTTATATTCTTTGTATGTTTTAGTGCCAAAAATTATGGCTAATACTAAAAGAATGATTATTCCTAAACTATAGTATAAAACATTTTTTTTTAATTTTTTTCTTTTTGCCATTTTAAACCTCTTTCTACATTACAAAATATTACAAATATTATAACACGTTATTTACAAAATCGCCAAGTTATAGTATTATGGGGATATGGTAGATGGAGGTTTGAAATATTGAAAAAGAATAAATTAATATTAAATAATTGTCCTAATTTCTATCGTATAGTTAATTTTGACTATTTTGAAGATGATTTTGTAACAGAAAAATTAATTAAAATATATGAAAATTATATATTTAATATTGATGTTACAAATTATGACGATTTAAGGATTGTGAAGCAAATCGATTATGTGTTAGGCAAATATATTGATGATTATTTATTTAGAAAAAGAATGCAAACAGAAATTGTAAAGATAAAAATAAGTAAATCTTCTGTCAATATAATGCAAATTGTAGTAGAAAATATAATAAATATATTTAATCGATATAAGGAAGATACAACTAGAAAAATTTATATATCAAGATGGATATGAAAGAGGAAAGTTTAACTTATATAAAAAAGCCGCTATTTTATTTGATAGCGTGCTTTTTAATTTTAAGTTCAATATAATAAAAATCATTAATTA
>CANPJT010000016.1 GCA_947574255.1 uncultured Mycoplasmatota bacterium | reverse complement strand
CTCCTACCATCTATAGTGAGCAAATGCTTTATTTGCTTCAGCCATCTTGTGAGTATCTTCACGTTTTTTTACTGCTCCACCTGTTTCATTTGAAGCATCGATAATTTCATTAGCTAATTTCTCAGCCATTCCTCTACCATTTCTTAATTTTGCATAATTAACAAGCCAACGAAGTGCAAGGGCTTGACTTCTATCATCATTTACCTCAATAGGAACTTGATAATTTGAACCGCCTACACGACGAGATTTAACCTCAAGTGCTGGTTTAATATTTTCCAAAGCTTTATTATAAACTTCAATTGGTTCTTCACCAGTTTTTTCTTTTATAATATCAAATGCTTCATAAAGAATCTTTTGAGCTGTACCTTTTTTACCATCAAGCATAATTTGATTTACCAGTTTAGTAACTACTTTTGAGCTATATACTGGATCCGGTAACACATCTCTTTTAATTGCTCTTCTTTTACGCATTTTTATCTATCCTCCTTAACTATTATTTTTTTGGTTTTTTAGTACCATATTTACTACGTCCTTGACCGCGATTTTGAACGCCTTGTGTATCAAGTGTTCCACGTATAATATGATATCTAACACCGATTAAATCTTTAACACGTCCACCACGTACTAAAACAACACTATGCTCTTGTAAATTATGTCCTTCTCCTGGAATATAAGCATCAATCTCTTTTCCATTAGAAAGTCTAACACGTGCATATTTACGAAGCGCTGAGTTTGGTTTTTTAGGCGTCTTAGTACCTACACGAGTACAAACTCCACGTTTTTGTGGACTATTTTGATTAGTTTGTTTTCTTTCAAGTGTATTTAATCCCACATTCAAAACAGGACTTTTGCTTTTCTTAATTTTTTTCTTTCTTTTGTTGTTAACAAGTTGATTAATTGTAGACATATTGTCCTCCTTTCATTAACACACACCCTGGTGTATCATATATTTATTTAAATTAGATTCCAAGCAAGTTAGAACCACAATTAAAAATCAAAAATAATATATCACTTATAGTATATGAAAGTCAATAAAAAAAATGAAAAAATATTTCATTTTAAACGCAAAATTTGAATTATTAATTCACCACATTAGAACCATTATACCCCTTTGTTGTATATTTATCACATTTAATAAAAGCTTTATATTTATAAACCGTACCATCCAATAAAACTTGAGCATAACCACTACATTTATCGTTTTTAATATTTATATTATCCAAATATTTTTCTGCAATCAATTTATCTGCTGAAGTATAAACATTCTCACCATTTTTAGGATATAAAAATTTAGCATCTGCATATTTTTTTTCTGCTTCTACAAGCTTTTCTTCTAAATCTTTATATACTTTTGTTTTGCTTTTATATAAAAAACCAAAAACAGTTAATAAGGAAATTATTGCAACTACAACTATTCCCCACAAAACAATATAAATGTGCATTTTCTTCATATTACTCTCCTAATCTCCATGACTGATAACCATTAGTTTCATAATTAGAGCATTTTATATATGCGGAAACTACTAATGAATTATCTTCATTTTTCACTAATGAATATCCATTACAGCTATTTTTTTCACCTACAGGAATCAAATCATCAATACTTAACATATTAAATTTTTTTAAATTATCAGTAGTAATTGTAATAGTTCCTGTTTTAATTCCTTCTTCATAATATGCATCCACATATAAAAGAGAAGCATCTTTAACATTTTCTTCAATTTCAGAATAAGAAACCTCTTCTTCAACAATTGCATTATTGCTTTCTCCAATATCTTCTAAACCTTTTGATGCTTGAATTATAAAAAATACTGCTATACATAAAAATAATAACAATATACCACAATATAAAAGCATTTCTCTTAATCCCCATCCATGATTATTTAATTTCATCATAAATCACCAACCAATAATTGCTATTATAAGGTAAACTGTTATATTAATCAATTACTAGAATCACAAGACCTTTCTTTAATTATAAATGGACCAAATTCTGATGCTGTCAAACAATCACGATTATAATGTATTGTTTTATATCCTATACCCGTACAAATTGTTGTTGTACCATCATCATATTTGTTTTCAACTTTAGATAAACAAAACATCGGATTCTTATCACTTCTAACACGTAAATAATCCATAAACACAATAACAATCCAAATAAATAAAATAAACAAAACTGCAACTTTTATACCAGTCATTACTGTCTTTTTAGTATCCATATTATCACCTATTATAATTATAGGTAATAAAATATATTTAATCAAGAAAAAAAGAGTAACTTTACTCTTTTTTAACTAAGCTAATTCAATTTCTGCCCCAGCTTCTTCAAGTTGAGCTTTAATTTGGTTAGCTTCATCACTAGCTACATTTTCTTTAATATTTCCACCATTATCTGCTAAAGCTTTTGCTTCAACTAATCCTAAACCTGTAATCTCTTTTAACAATTTAATAACCGCAATTTTATTGCCACCAGCACTTTTAAGTACTACAGTTTTAGTACTAGAACCAGCATCTTCTGCTCCTCCAGCTGGGGCAGCAGCTACTGCAACAGCACTTGGATCTACTCCAAATTCCTCTTTCATCATATCAACTAATTCTTTTACTTCAAGAATAGTTTTTTCTTTTAAAGCTTCAATAATATCTTTATTTTCAATTTTTGCCATTTTTTATTCCTCCTCTAATTAATTTTCTTCCTTTTGCTCAGTATAAAGATTTAAACCGATAGCAAAATTTCTTAAATGTTCTATTAAGCCACTAGCAAACATTGTAAGTAACCCTTCTCTAGATGGAATGCTAGCATACTCACGAATAGTATTAATATCAGCGACATCACCACTAATAATACCAACTCGAATATCTAATTTTTCATTTTCTTTTGCAAAATCTGCAATAACTTTAATTGGTTCTAGTAAATCTTTACCAAAAAGTATAGCATTAGGTCCTTCTAAAAACCCTTCTAAACTAAGATTCAAATCATCAACTGCTCTTTTTAACAAAGTATTCTTATAAACTTTAACTTCTGCATTAACTTCTCTTAGTTTATTTCTTAATGCACTTAAATCTGACACTTTTAAGCCTTGATATTGAAATAAAATAACAGACTCGCTAGTTTTTATTTTATCTGTAATTTCATTAACAATAGCTTTCTTTTCATTAAGAACTTTTTGACTTGCCATAAAATTCTCCTTCCCATTTACAATAGAAAAGCCCTTTTATGGGAAAAAGAGCTTATAAAAGTATTCTAATTCCCTCGGTAGGAAAATTAAGATTTAAAATCTCCTACTGTCTTTGGTAAATCGCTTTTCTTGCTTGTATTATATTAAATTACACTTTAAATGTCAAAAGAATTTTTGTCTAATTTAATTCCTGGCCCCATTGTTGAAGCTACAGAAATAGATTTAATAAATTTTCCTTTAACACTAGCTGGTTTCAATTTAGAAATCATTGAAATTACATATTCTAAATTTTCTTTTAACTTATCATCATCAAATGAAACTTTACCAATTACACTATGAATATTTCCATAAGAATCAGTTTTATAGCTAACCATACCTTTTTTTACATCTTCAATAGCAGATACTACATTAACAGTAACAGTATTAGTTTTAGGATTTGGCATTAACCCTTTAGGTCCTAAAATTTTACCTATTTTACCAAGCTCTGGCATCATATCTGGTGTCGCAATAATAACATCATAAGAAAACCAATTTTCTTTTTGAATTTTCTCAATCATATCTTGGTCTCCAACATAATCAGCTCCTGCATTTCTCGCAGCCTCTGCTTGAGCTCCTTTAGCAATTACTAAAATAGTTTTTGTCTTACCTGTTCCATTTGGTAAAACAAATGATCCACGTAATTGTTGATCAGCTTTTTTTGGATCAATATTAAGATTAATAGCAACATCAACACTACTATCAAATTTTGTAATTGAAGTTTCTTTAACTAATTTGATTGCTTCAGTAACATTATATTCTTTATTTTTCTCTAATTTACTTAAAGCTTCCACATACTTTTTTCCAAATTTCTTCAATTTATTTCCTCCTAACTGTGGTTTATTAGCGGATTTTTATTTTTAATATGTCTATTCTTCTTCAGATTTTTCTTCTCCTGCTACTGGAACTTCTACATTCCCACTAGCAAGTTCTTTAGCTTCTTCTTCCATTTCTGCTAATTCTTTATCTTTTTTGGCCATTTCTGCTTCATGAACAGCTGCTTCTTTAGCTTGTTCTGCAAGCTCTGCATCATTAACACCTTTAATAGCAATACCCATATTTCTAGCTGTACCCTCAATTATATTCATTGCAGATTCAACATCATATGCGTTTAAATCAGGTAACTTAGTCTCAGCAATATTTCTAAGATCTTCTTTAGATATTGTAGCAACAATTTCATTTGCTCCTTTTTGACTTCCCTTAGTAATATGAGCAGCCTTTTTAAGTAAGAATCCAGCAGGTGCAGTTTTTATAACAAAATCGAATGTTCTATCATCATATACAGATATCTCAACTGGAAGAATATCTCCCATTTTATCTCTTGTAGCTTCATTAAATCTACTACAAAAATCTTGAATATTTATGCCTACAGGCCCTAAACATGTTCCAACTGGTGGAGCAGGTGTAGCCTTTCCAGCTTCAATTTGTAATTTTACTTTTTTTACGACTTCTTTAGCCACGAAAAACACCTCCTAATTTATATTTTCGTGTGAGTGGTCTTGGGCAAATCCGCATTTCCCTCCCACTTACAAATACAATACACCATTAATATATGCGATTGCACCTAAGATATTAGCATAAAATAAAAGACATTACAACTATTTCTTAGTTATAATCGCAAAAATATAATTTAAATTACATACTCTTGTCCTTTTTAATTAATTTCTTAAATTAATTATTTTAAAATTAGAATTATTTCTATTATTCATACCTATAATTAACAATATTTAATATACTCTCAATTTTTAAATAAATCACCACGCCGATTTATTATCTAATCCAAGAAAAATCTAGAAAACATATTATTTCTACCTCTATAAAATTAGTAATAGCTTTAAGTAATTCCTAAAACTTCTTTTTTAGAAAAGTTTATTATATTTGCTCCCTTTTATTTTATCCTTTATTTTTCAACAAGCACTCTTTATTTAGCTAATTTTAATACTTTCTTATGCTCACATTTATAACATTCCGCTATTTTTCTTATTTTCATTTTAGAAACTTTTTGCAATTTAAAATAACCATCTTCATTTTTTTCATATAAAAAAAACTGCATATCTTCACCGTAAGTATTAACAATAACTTCCTTAAATTCTAATCTTTCTTTATCATATACATCAGAATGAACAACATAATCTTTTAAATTCCCTAAAAAAAATTCTAACAATCTAATTATATATATTGAACCACTAAAGAAATTAATATTTGGTCTTTCAATATTAATAATTAACATAATCACTTCAAATACTTTTTCTATTAATTGTAAATCATTTGTATAAAAAATAGCATATATTTCTTTTTTTATCATTGTTAATACTTCATCTGTATAAATTCCTTTATAATAATTTATAACTTTATCAATTTCTAATAAATCTAATTTTTTATTTAAATTTTTTAAAATATCGCTAAAAAAAGCAGTAGGATGATAAAAGTTTAAAGTTTGCAAACCAAATTTTATATTAACAATATCTTCAAAATTTCCTGTCATATCAGCGACATAAACTTTTTTATCAATATAAAATTTAACATAAGCATGCCAATAATAATCATCCTCAACATATATCCCTGATATATCAAATGCACTTAACAATTTAACAAACATTCTTGCCCAAGAAGCACAAACAGCACGAAATTTTTTCACTTTATGAATATCTATTTCATCATAAAATATTTTTTTTTGATTTTTACTCATATTATGATAAGTAAAAAAAGCTTCATCATATTCAAAGATTTCTCCAGTTCTGATATATAAAAATCTGGCAATAACTAATTTATCCTTTAATTGTAATAGTTTTACTTCATTTTGTAACTTTTTTAATAAATCCATAATTAACCTTTCATAAATTCAATATAAAAAATTGCAAAATTGCAATTTTACTCTTTACTAACTTGAAATAATTCAACCTCTACTGGAGTTTCTTGACCAAATAAATCAATCAATACATTTAATTTATTATTTTCAGCATCAATAGTATCGATAGTTCCCATCATCCCTTTAAATGGACCATCAATAACATTTACTTTATCTCCAATCTTCAATTCTGACTCAATATCAACACGAGAAATTCCCATATTAACTAAGATACGATCAATTTCTTGTGGTAATAAAGGAGTTGGTTTAGCTCCTTTACCAGAAGATCCAATAAATCCAGTAACCCCTGGAGTATTACGAACAGCATACCAAGCCTCATCACTCATTACCATTTCAACCAATACATATCCAGAAAACATTTTCTTTTTCTTTTCTTTTTTTACTCCATCCTTAACTTCAACTTCTGTTGTTTCTGGAATAATTACTCTAAAAATGTTATCTTGCATCTCCATTGATTCTTTTCTAGCTTCTAATTTTTCCTTGACTTTATCTTCATGACCCACATAAGTTGTAATAACATACCATTGTTTATCCATTAGTTAAACGCTCCTTTTATAACAGATAATCCCAAATTTAATACTTGAAAAAATATCATAACAACAATACAAAACACTAACGTCGCTACAGAATATTTTAAAACTTCTTTTTTATTTGGCCATGTAACCTTTTTCATTTCCATTTTAACGTTTTTTAATAAACCTACTTTTTTTGAACCTGTTCTTTCCTTTTTTTTCATTGAAAACTCCTCTTTTTTCCAAAATAAAAACACTTTTCGTGCTTGATAATGTTAATTTAGCATAAATAAAACATAATATCAAGCATTTTCTCTACTTTTCAAAATAATTTTAACTTTATTTTTTATTCTTTGAATAGCATTATCTACTTGTTTTGGGTTTTTCCTTAAAACTTCTGCAATTTCTGTATAAGAAAGACCTGTAATTAATAATTTATATACTTCATATTCATTAGAAGAAAGTGACTTACCTATTATATTTAATAGTTCATCAAATTCCTCATCTTTTGTAATATTTATTAATGGATCATTCAAACTATTATCACTAATAATATCACGAAGTGGTATTTCATATTGATCATAAACATGATCTAATGATAAGCTATCTAAAAAAATCTTATTCTTAATTCTGCCTGCTTTTTTAATCGTATTTTGTAATCTTCGATCAACACATAATGTAATAAATGTTGATAAGCTTGCATTTTTATCATCTTTAAACGAATTAAGAGCATCCGTAAAACCAACTAAGGCTTCTTGATATAAATCTTTATATTCAAAACCAAATTTCATTGCTGAAAAAGCATACTTTCTTATTACAATATCTATAATATATTTATATTTCATAAAAATTATATCTTTAGCATCTTCATTTTCTTCACAAACTAGTGAAAACAATTCACTATCAGAATGTTCATCATAAATCATAATATTTATTTATTGCCCCCTATTTCATTGTAAAAATTAAAATACCTGCTGCTACACTTGCATTTAAACTATTTACAGTTCCTTTCATTGGAATCCCAATTTTAAAATCAGTAATTGATTCAACAAGTCTACTTACTCCCTTACCCTCATTTCCTATAACCAACACTTTTCTTGATGCATAATCTATTTGTTGATAATCATTGCCATCCATAAAAGATGAATAAACAAAATAATTTTTTCTTTGTAATTTTTTTAATGCTTCAACTAAATTAGTAACCATTATTATTTTTATCCTATCTAATGCACCACAACTAGTTTTCATTACTACATCATTAACTCTAACACTTCGATCTTTAGGAATTATAATAGACTTTATTCCCGCAGCTTCACAAGTTCTAATAATGGCTCCAAAATTATGAATATCTTCTAAATGATCTAAAGCTACAATAAAATCTTCTTCATGAATTTCTTCTAAAGAATAATAACGATAATCATCAATATCTATAACTACTCCCTGATGATTTCCTTTTACCATTGAATCAAGTTGAATTTTAGAAGCCGAAAAATAGCGAATATGATTTTTTTTTAAATAATTTAATATTTCCATATCTCGAAAATTCTCACTTATGTAAACTTTTCGAACTCTTTTTAAATCTATATCCTTCAAAATATTTTTTCCATACACTAGCACTATACTCTTCTCCTATAACACTCTTTTTTAAATACAAGATGTATCATCATATTTCAATATATTTTACATTTTTATTAATTGCTATCTTTTTTTATTTTAAAATAATCTTTATCAATTACATTTTCAAAAATTTCTTTTTCTTTCTGTGATAAATAATATCAAAAACTAACTATTTACTATATATTATTGATTATATTATCAAAGATAAAGTATTTTTTTATTTAAATTAAAATTTTTGCTACAAACATTTAATTTCCTTATTTACAATTAAATAATATCATTTTATATAAAATATAGCAATAAAAAAGAAACCTAAATAGATTTCTTTTAGACATTATTTTTCAATATTGTTCAATACCTAAGAATATTAATTAATATCGAAATAAATCATGTACTAAATAATGCCTGTGTACATATTTTTATTATTTACTTAATATCTAAATTAATAACTCCTGTTTTTTCCAATTTAATTATTTCTGATTTATAATTTAAAGCAAGTCCTATTACAAAAATAGTTGCCAAAAAATATATCCACAACATAAGCATAACAATATTAGCAAGTGCTCCATAAAATAAAGCATAATTAGCAAAATTATTTATATAATAGGAATAAATAGCTGTAACTAAAATCCACATAATTGTCGTAAAAATAGAACCATAATTTACATTTGAACTCGGTACTTTTCTATCAGGGGCCATTGTATAAAGAATCTTAATAAAACAAAAAATTATCAACCACGTAACGGGTCCCTTTAATAAATTAAATGCAAATACCATAGTTTTTGTAATGTTAGGATTCATATTTACATATTGAACCATTTCGACTATATTTTTCCCAAATACTGGAATAATTAGAATAAAAATAAATAAAATTACAATTATCATGGTCATTATTACAGCTTTAACTCGTCTTTTTAAAAAATCTGTATCAGGAATTCCATATATAGCATTGGAAGTTACGATTATTGATCTTGCTCCATTACTAGCAACAAAGAAACCCACTATCAAAGTAAAGAAAAAACTAAAATTAACATTGGGCAATGTAACAATTGGAACTATTAAATCTGCCATTTCTCCACCAAAAGCTTTACTCAAAAAGTCTGCAATAAAATCAACTGGCAAATGTAAAAAAGATGCACCATATGTAATTAAAGTTACAATTGGTACAACTGATAATACAAAGAAAAAAGCAAGTTGTCCAGGCAAAACTACCATTTCAGGCCTGTGTATAACACTTAAAACATTTGCTAAAAATTCTTTTAAATGAACTTTCATTTATTCCCCTCTTTTTTACTTTCCTTTTGTTTTTTAACTTCTTCTACTGATTCATTTATTGCATCTTCTACCGATTTAACACTATCTTCAATCATACTATACCCAATAGTTGCCCCATATTCATAAGGTAATCTCTTTAACTCTTTATTTAACTTATGAATATAACTTGTAATTTGTTTTGTTGAATAACCAATTAAATAAACAACAAATTCATTTCCATCAGTTCGCATAATATCACTATTATCAAGCTGATTTTTAACTAAGATATTAGCTACAGCTTTTATTTGAATATCTCCTTGCTCATAACCCATAGTATCATTAATATATTGTAAATTATTTAATTCAATTACAATAACTGATTGAGGATAAATCTTATTTTTGCTCCAACCTTCTATATTTTCATTTAAATAATTTCGATTTTTTAATGAAGTCAATTGATCGATAAACTTCAATTTATCTTCCTTTTTTAATTTTCTGCTTGTCTTAGCTTTTTTAGCTATTTTATAAACATATAAGAAAATCAAAACAAACGCAATTAAAAGATACATAAAATATTTTGCAATTGTTCCAGCTATTGATCCGCTTTGAATAGTTTTTTCATAATTATAAATTCCTTTATACCTAGTTTCAGCGGGATCTTTAAATTGAATAAACTCTTCAAATAATTTAACAAAGGTTTCATTAGTATCAACTTTAAAAGCATAATCCTTACTTAAATTAAAATTATAACGAGAACTATAAGAATTAAAAACACTATTACGATATGTTTCAAAAACATTAAAATCAACAATAATAATTTTTTTATTTTTTATTAATCTCTCTAACTCATTTATATTTTTATAAGTTTTAATATTTAACTTCGTATTATTTATTAAATAATTATATAAATTTGTATTATTTTCTACATAAACAACTTCATTATTTAATGCATTAAGCGAATTTATAACTATACTATCTTTTTTACTCGCTACAACACTATAATTAATTCCTATCCTTGAAGAAATTGCTTCAAAAGAACTTCCTAAATCAAAATAATCAAAATATAAATTAACTTTATTACTATTTAAGGCTTTAGTAAATTGTTTATAATTTTTATATTTTGTAAACTTTAATTCTGTATCACTAAACTCCGTAAACTCTTTTAAATACTGAGCAATTATTCCTCCATAGTTTCCCCCAGAAATAATTTCATAAGGATCATTATTTATAAAACCATAATTATAAGAAACACTTCTCATTGCATCTATATCAGTAGAGGAAATATTTAAAGAACTTGTAAACAAATTAAATAAATGATCTTGATAGCTATTTTCTAATTTCTTTACAAACCATTCATTGTAATACTTTTTTATTATTGAACCAAGTATATTATTATCACCAAAATTAAACTTATAGTAATATAACATATCACTAAAATGATATGTAATAGCATAATTATTACTTAATATAGTATTTAAATATAAGTTTAATGGAACTATCATATATTGTATTTTACTCTGATTTTTAAAATCTTCTAATAATTCTTCTTCCTTTTCATATGAAGAAAGAGTTATTTTATCATTATTATTTAAAAAACTACTTATATATGATAAATTATTAGCTAAAACACCAATTTTTTTATCATTTATACTTTCAAGTGACTTTAGATACTCATATTTTTTTCCGACTAAAACATAATGATCTTGAAAAAAAACTATTTCTTTTTCATTTAAAGTATTACCAGCACTAAATGAAAGATCATTTACTTCTTCTCCTAAATTAATAGCTACAGGATTTATATCTAAATCATATTCTTTAGAAAAATCATTTATAAAATCATAAAAAATACCTACTCCATTATTCCCAAAAACATCAACATTGTTTAAAACATTAATATTTTGAACAATTGCAGCATTATCAGCTAAAAATCTTTTTTCTGTTGCATTTAATTTATTAGGGTTACGAAAATAAATAAACAATGCACTAGCAAAAGAAATAATTATAAGTAAAATTATCACTATTATAAAAATTTTCTTTTTATTTTTCATAAAAATACCTACTCACTATCTTTTTTTACTTCTGTATTATTATTCCATGCTAAACCACTACCATTTACATTTTTAGCACCCATAATTAAAAATCCTTCACTTTTTTCTGTTTTTTCTCCCTTTAAAGTATAATGAAAATCATAAAAATCTTGATACTTTTGTTCAATATTCATTAAAGACGCCAAAGCTTTACTCTCAGCCTCAACTAAAGTAACATTTTCTTTAAAATCTAAAGTTATATAAACTATTTTTCCTTGAACTTTAAAAGAAGCATCATTTATAAGTTCATCGCTTTTCATACTATTAATAAAATCATTTTTTACATCATCTGTAATATTTACCTCTTTTATTCCTTCTAAACGATCCCCATAACTCGATTTAGAAGATCCAAAAAAACAGCTTATACATACTCCTAATATCACAAAAAAACAAACAATAACTATCATAGTTAAAATAAATAAAACTCTATTTTCAACCCATAATTTTTTTATCTTTTTCATAATTCACCTCTCCGTTTAAGGTATATATAATTATACTACATTATATATCATTTTACTAGTTTTTGCATCAAAAAAGTACTGCTAAAAATTATCAACAATACTTTTAATTTTTTCTTCATTCCAAATTTCTATTTCTAATTCAGTTGCTTTATCATACTTATTACCAGGTTTTTCTCCAACAATTACCACATCTGTCTTTTTACTAACAGAAGAGCTTGTAAATCCTCCATAAGATTCTATAACTTTTGATAATTCATCACGATCTATAAAAGATAAAGAACCAGTTATAACAAAACGCTTCCCTGAAATATTTTCATTATACTTATCAACACTGCCAAGATAATTCATATTAACTCCCAGTTTTTTTAAATTATCTATTAACTCTAAATTAATTTTATCTTGAAAAAAATCTACTAAATTTTTTGCTAAAGTAGGTCCAATATCTTTTATATCCTCATACTTTTCATAATCTGCTTCTATCATTTTATCCATTGTACGAAATATTTTAGATAATAATAATGCTGTTTTATCTCCTATTCCAGAAATTCCTAATCCAAACAATAACTTTTCTAAACTATTATTTTTACTATTCTCAATAGCATTTAATAAGTTATCAACACTTTTATGGCCATATCCTTCAAGCTCAATTAAATCTTTTCGATGATTCTTTAATTGATAAATATCTGGTATCGTTTTTATAAATCCTAAATTATAAAAATCTTCCATTATTTCAACCCCCAAACCATCAATATTCATTGCCTTTCGACTACAATAGTGTATTAAAGCTTCCACTTTTCTTGCTGAACATGAAAAATTTAAACAATAATAATCTACTTGATCTTTTTTCTTTTCTAAAATACTACCACAAATAGGACAATTATTAATCATTTGAAATTCTTTTTCTGAACCATTTCTCCGTTCCTTTTTAGCTTCTACAACTTCTGGAATCACATCTCCTGCTTTTCTTAAAGAAACAATATCTCCAATTTTTAAATCTTTCATTAAAACATAATCTTCATTATGAAGTGTAGCCCTTTTAACAGTTGATCCCATTAATATAACTGGTTCTAAAACAGCATTAGGAGTAATTTTTCCTGTTCTTCCTACGGTAAAAACAATATTACTTAGTTTAGTTAAAACTTCTTTAGCTGGAAATTTATATGCAACTGCCCACTTAGGATATTTTGAAGTAAATCCTAATTTTTTTTGTGAAGCTAAATTATTAACTTTAATTACAATTCCGTCAATTTCGTAAGGTAATTCCTCTCTTTTTTTGGAAGCAAAATCAATAAATCTTTCTATTTCTTTTATACCTTTAACTACTTTATTAGCTTTTTCATTTACTTTAAAACCTAAATCTTTCATAAATTGCAAAGCATCTTGATGAGTTTTAATTCCATAATCTTCTGGATTTGGTAAATGATAAATCCAAGTATTCAATTTTCTTTCAGCTGCCACTTTAGAATCTAATTGTCTAATAGAACCAGCTGCTGCGTTTCGGACATTTTGTAAAATTGGCAAATTAGTTTTTATCCTTTTTTCATTTACCTCATCAAGTACCTTTTTAGGCATATATATTTCTCCACGAACCTCTATATCAATTGGTTGCTTTAAAATAAGAGGAATTGATTTTATTGTTCTAACATTATGAGTAATATCTTCCCCTATTACTCCATCACCTCTAGTTACTGCATAAATTAGTTCTCCTTTTTCATAATGTAAAGATACACTTAACCCATCTATCTTATATTCGCAAACATAAATAGGTTCAATACTATTTTTTATAATACGTTCATTAAAGCTTTCTATCTCCTCTAAACTAAAAACATCTGGTAAAGAAAGCATTGGTAACTTATGACGAACTTTTTTAAAACTATCAATAACCTCTCCTCCAACTTTTTTTGTTGGTGAAAAAGGGCTATCATATTCTGGATTTTCTTCTTCTAATATTTCCAATTCTCTCAAATACTTATCGAATTCTTGATCTGTCAAGGTAGGATTATCAAGAACATAATATTCATAATTAGCATCATTTAGTATTTTTCTTAAATATTCAATTCTTAACTTTTTTTCATTTTCCACAATATTCCTCCCATAAACATTGCTTATAGATTCCTTTAGCTTTTAAAGTTTGAATTTTCTTTTTAACCATCTCTAAATCACTAGCATAAGTCATTCCAAACCAATTTGAATTACTAAAACAATTAAAAAGTGTAACTTTACCAGTTTTAATTCCTTTATTTAAACAAATGGGTAACAATACTTCTCCATTTAATATTTCTTCTTCATCTTGTAGAAAATATTCTTCCCAATACTTTTCTAACAATTCAAAAACATCTTTTTTAAAAACAAAAAAATTCATTGACACAGGATCATTCTCAGATAAAATAATTGATCTATCTTCATTTATTGGTTGAGCTATAATATTATTATCACTAAAAGTAACACTACTCTCTATCATCGAAGTTATTTTATTCCCATCAAGAGAAAATATAGCTCTTTTTAAAACTCCTTCTCCTTTTGTGCTCCCAATGTTATAAGATATATTTGCGTAAGTGTAGGCATCATTATTACTTTTTAAAAACTCTACTGCCTTAATATAGGCATTTCTTCCATAATAATCATCAGCATTAATAACTGCAAATGCCCCTTTAATATTAGGCTTAGCAGCTAAAAGTGCTTGTACAGTTCCCCAAGGTTTTTTTCTCTTGGCCAAATCTATTTTCTTTGGAATATCATCTTTTGCTTGAAAAGCATATTCAATATCTATTTTACTCTTTAATCTTTCTCCAATTGTTTTTTTAAATAAATCAAAATTTTCTTTTTGAATTACAAAAACAACTCTTTTAAAACCAGCTTTTATTGCATCATAAATTGAATAATCAATAATGAAATTACCATCATCATCTACTGGAGTTAATTGCTTTAAACCTCCAAATCTAGATCCTATTCCAGCCGCCATAACTACTAACGTTAAATCCATATTCATTTCACCTAATTTTCTTTAATATTTTTTTAAACTTTTATGATTTTTCATCAATTTTTTTATACCTACACTATTATTAAACGCTACTGTTAAAAGTAATTTATCAACCCCAACAACAACGCCTCTTCCATAAGTATCATGAATTACTACATCTCCTGATTTCCAGTCAATATCTTCTTTTGAATACATTTCATCTTTTTTAAATAACTTCTGTTCTTTAATGCTAGAATTAGTAACTTCTACCAAATCTTCTTCAATTTCATCTATAAAGCGACTAGGAGAATTAACACTTTCCTTTCCATATAACAATCTTCTCTTAGCATTTGTTAAATATAATAAATCCCGAGCTCTAGTAATACCAACATACATAAGCCTTCTCTCTTCCTCAATGCCATCACTTTCCATTAAAGAATTAACATGAGGAAAAATACTTTCTTCCATTCCAATTAAAAATACCACATCAAACTCTAATCCTTTAGCACTATGAATAGTCATTAAAGTTACCGCATCTTCAAACTCTTTATGTTCAGACATATCTGCAATTAAACTTATTTCTTCTAAAAAATCTTCTAAATTAACACTACCTGTTCTTTCTTCAAAAGAAGCTGTAATACTTTTAAATTCCATTAAATTTTCTAAACGCAATTCACTTTCTAAAGACTTATTATCTTCTAACTCCTTTTTAATTCCCGACTTTTCCAGTACATCATCTATTAATTCAGTCAAAGATAATGATTCACTATCACGACTTAACTCTAAAATTAAATTTTTAAAATCAAGTTCATTTCCTTTACTTATTGCTTCAAACATTGTAATTCCATTTATTGCCGCTTCAAGTTCAATATTTTTAATTGTAGTTGGTCCAATCTTTCTTTTTGGAACATTTATTACTCTTCGTAAACTAATCTCATCATTATGATTACTTATTAAACGTAAATAACTAATTAAATCTTTAATTTCTTTTCGTTGATAAAAATAATAGCTTCCAACAACTTTATATGGCAAATTAGACTTAATAAACATTTCTTCAACAATACGCGCTTGACCATTAGTTCGATAAAAAATAGCAATATTACTAGCTTTATACCCATCAGATATTAACTTTTTTATCTCCTCTATACATAAAGTAACTTCATGTTTCTCATCATAACTTCGCAAAATTTGAACCTTTGATCCTAGCATTTTATTTGATTTTAAGTTTTTTTCTTTTCGGTCTTTATTATTCTTAATAACAGAATTAGCTGCATCTAATATCATTTTTGTACTGCGATAATTCTCTTCAAGAGCAATAACTTTCGTATCAACATAATCTGTTTCAAAATTTAAGATATTTTTATAATTTGCTCCTCTAAACATATATATAGACTGATCTGGATCTCCAACCACAAAAATATTTTTATGTCCTCCACCAAGCAATTTAGTCAATTTATATTGAACTTCATTAGTATCTTGATACTCATCAATTAAAATATACTTAAACTTATCTTGATAGTATTCTAATACTTCTTTATTTTCTAAAAATAGTTTTACTGGCAAAGATAACAAATCATCAAAATCGACTGAATTATTTTTCTTTAGTATTTTTATATACTCATAATAAATCTTTAAAGCAATTCTTTCAGGTTCTGTATTAAAAAACTTATCAATCTCTGCATCACTTAACATTTCATTTTTTATAAAGCTAATTCTATTTCTGGCATAAGATGGAGCACACTCTTCCTTAGCAATAGACATATCCTTCATTATTTTTTTTATAATTGATAAAACATCATCACTATCTAATATTGTAAAATTTCGTTCTAATCCTAAGTACTCATAATTTTCTCTAATAACTCTTAACCCAAAAGAATGAAAAGTTCCTACAAAAGCATTATTATTTGGCACAATCGCATCTAATCTTTCTTTCATCTCTTTCGCAGCTTTATTAGTAAAAGTAATGGCCAATATATTATAAGAAGGAATACCTTGATCAATTAAATAAGCAATCCTTGTTGTTAAAACCTTTGTTTTTCCACTTCCTGCTCCAGCTATAACTAAACACGGACCATCCTTATGCATTACTGCATTTTTTTGTTGTTCATTAAGTTTGCTTAAATAATCCATATTATCATTCCAATCTAATACTTTTTATTATACCATTTAAAAATTAAAAAAAGAAGCACTTTTAGGCTTCTTAAAAATTATAAAAACTCCACAATATCTACGTTATTTTCAATTTTTACAACTAAATCATTGCAGTCATATTTATCAAAAATATTTACAAAATTACTATTATCCATTAAAAACATATCATAAAATTTTTTGAATACATCTTTATAATTATGCACACCCATATCTTTTAAATAATCTAAATTTTGTAATACTAAACGATAATTTTCAATCATCATATTTAATAATAAAGGAGGAATGTCTGCAACAAAATAATCTATTTCTTTTTCAGTAAAATCATAATCTAATAAAAATTTCATAACTATCTTCCTCCTGCAAAAGTATTACTATTAAATAATCTTTCAATTTCAGAAACATCTAAAGAAGTTTTATAAAATAATACAAATATTAAAGCATCTTCAAAAATAACTGGAGTATTAAGTTCTTTAATCTTATTAATTGTATTCTTTACATTTTGAAATGAATTAATTTCTAAACCATCAATAACCACTTTCCAATTGTTTGAAAAACGTTCTACAAAATCATTTGAGATTTTATTTTCAACTTTTTCTAAAATAGACTTAATTTTTGAATTATCCTCTAAATCTCCTTTTATATTGTTTTCAACCTTATCAACTAAAGATGCATCTTTTAATACTGTTTTTAAAAAAGCATTAACTTTATCTCTTTTACCATGTATTTTATTATTAGTTTTAAGTAAAACTTTCAAATTATAATCATTGCCAACTTTATAAGAAACTTGATTATCCTTATAATTTTTCATATTATCTAAAACCATGCTAATACTTTTAGGTAAAGTCATCATCTCTGGATAATGTTTTAAAAAATCTATTTCTCCAATAGCTGAAAAAGAAGCGATATAATCATTAATGCATTTTTCATCTACTGCAAAAATTCTTAAGTTATAAACTCCATTTGCTTTTTGTAAAGGTATTTTATTTTTATTTAAAATATTTACTATTCTTGAAAACTTTTCTTCATCATTTAAAAGTAACAAACTAATTCCAAATTTATTAAACGAATCAGAAAACAATGCTATTCCTTCTTCTGATGGAGAAATCATATTAACTTCTTTTAATTTTTTTAAAATAGATACTATATTCATCTTAAAAAACCTCCATTAATAAGCCATTAACGGAACATTTTTAGGATCCATTCCATTTTCTTTTAAAACACTAATAGCATTTTCTAACTTACCTCTTGTATACTTTTCTAAAACACTAGGATTCAAATAAACATCAATAGGTTCTTTACCAATTTTTAACAGCATACTGATTTTTTCTTCCAAATCAGCATCTAACATTAAAGAAACATGACTATTAAAAATATCTGTTGCAATGCCAGCTTCTTTAACAAAACTTACATTTTTACGAATTAATTCTTCATTAAAATTACTATTCAAATAATCCATTTCTTTTCCAGTAAAATCCAAATAATCAATTCCTAAAGTGTCTAAAACATTAACTACTGATTTAGTTTTAAATGATGCATCTACCGGATTTTCAGATACAATTTTAACACTTTCTAAATCATTTTCTTCTGCATTCTTAGCTTCTGCAATTACTTGACTAATAGATTTGCCATTTTTTTCTTTTTCTTTAATCTTTTCTGCATAACTATACAATGCATCTTCTGGAAACATTAATATTTTTGCCGCTTCTCTTTGTTCTTCTTCCGTAAAATCGAATTGTTCCAACAAAGAAGTTATTGAATCTCTTGTTATATTAATACGACCAGATAAAGCTAAATCAAAATACTCATTAAGTTTCTCTTGATTTGCAAGAGCAGCATCACGTCGAATTCCTACTTCATCAATCGTTGTAATAGCTGCATTCATCTCTTCCTCTACTTTAACTAATTTTTCTTCAGCTTTTTTTGTATCCAAAACAACAGAATCAATTGTACGTGGTAAAGATTTACTAATTTTTTCAACCAAATTTTGAGGATCAAAATCAATTCTAAGTCGATCCAAAACAGTAGCATATTCATTTCGATTTATTCTTGATAATAGATCAACTAATTTACCACCTTGTTCATTTAATTGTTCATTTTGTTTTTCTAAATCCGAAATCCTAGCTTGTAATTCCTTTTTTTCTTCCATTGTTCTAGCTTTAGTCTCTTCAGCTTTACTCTTTTGCTTATCCATTTCCACTAAAACTAAACTATCTTCTCCACGTAAATTATATAATTTGTCTAGTAATGCACTTACTTCTGGTGATAATGCTTTCATACTAATCACTCCCATATTCTACCAAGTATTATAACAAAAGGATTTTAAAAAGTAAACAAGTATTAAAAGAAATAATTTGTCTAAATGTAAATTGCCAATAATAGTTAAAAAAAATAATAATAAATGTTATTATATATTAGGTGATATTATGAAAAAAATTATGATAGATTTAGATGATACTATAACTACTGGCGGATATTTAGATATTGTAAACAAATACCTAAATACTAATTTAACATATGAAAATATAAATAATCAATATTGGGTAGATAATATAATTCCTAAAGAAAAATTAACAAAATATTTAAATTATTTATATAATGAAATTAATTTTTATGACTATATAAAAATTAATGATAATGCTATTAACGTTATTGAAAATTTATCAAAATATTATGAAATTTTTATTTGTAGTGCCTATGTTGATAAGCGTGACTTAAAGAATTGTGCAAACTTGATAATTCATAAATATAACTGGTTGCGTGAAAATCTTCCTTTTATTAATCCAGACAATTTTATATTTACAAGTAGCAAAAATATATTAAAAACTGATATAAAAATTGATGATAGACTTTCAAATCTTAAAGAAAATGCTGATCTAAAATTATTAATCACCGCTTATCACAATAAAAACATTTCTGAAAATGAATTAAAAGAAAATAATGTTATTCGTGTAAATAATTGGAATGAAATAGCAAATATTTTATTAAAAAATTAAATTTCCTTTAAAATAGGAAATTTTTTATACATAAATTCATTATCATAAATTCTATCATAAATTTTACCAATAAAGGTTCTTGGCTCATACCCTTTATTTCTATAAATCATTCTTACAAATGCACTATATGATATTGCTACATTAAAAATCATAAATATTAAAACAATTAAATAAATAGGAAAAGCTATTTTATATGGTATTTTTTCTACTAAATTTGACAAAAATGGATATATAAACTTTAAAATAATTACCCCTATAACACCCCAAATTATCATAAATAAAATAGTTGTTCTACCATTTATATTTAAAAACATATTACTATAATCCCAAAATTTAGCATGTAACCATACATCTAAAACTAAACTAGTAATATATTCAAAAATTCCTCCTAGCAACGAACTATACAAAAATGTTTTAAATATTCCTCTTTTCTCATTTTTCCAACCAAGAATTAGTAAAAAAAGACAAAGCCAAATCCATATAATGAACTGAATTGGCCATAAATAAGGTCATGGCGGATTGTCCATTTCCCATGTTGAAAAAAATAAAGAATCTCTTCTTGTAAACTTCCTAATAAGCTTCCTACTAAAAAACATACAAAAAATTTCGAAAAACATAATTTTTTAGCAAAAGCTTTTCCTAATTCTGTCATATAAATATATCTCTTATTACTATTTTTAACATTAAATCTTTTATCAATTCATTAAAAAAAAGCTACTTCTATAGCTTTTTTATTTTATTTCATTTCATCTAAATCTTTAATACTAGATTGTTGGGATATTCCTTCAATATTCATTTCTGAAGTTACTGATTGTTGAGATACTGTATTTTCGCTCATTATTGGGGTTCCTGTTGGTTGAGATACTATATTTTCGCTCATTATTGGGGTTCCTGTTGGTTGAGATACTGTATTTTCACTCATTATTGGGGTTCCTGTTGGTTGAGATACTATATTTTCACTCATTGTTGGGGTTCCTGTTGGTTGAGACACTGTATTTTCACTCATTATTGGGGTTCCTGATGTTTGAGATACTATATTTTCACTCATTATTGGGGTTCCTGTTGGTTGAGACACTGTA
>CANPJT010000015.1 GCA_947574255.1 uncultured Mycoplasmatota bacterium | reverse complement strand
TAACAGAACTTCCAACAATTACTAAACAAATAGCAAAGTTAGCAGAAACATCAGACGAAATAATAGAAGATGATTATGGTAATCTAAGATACATTGGGAAAGATCCAAACAATTATGTATCATTTAATAATGAATTATGGCGAATAATAGGAGTAATGAAAGATATAGAGAATCCAGATGGAACAAAAGAAGATAAAGTCAAACTAATAAGAAATGAAAGTATAGGAAATTCTGCATGGAATTCATCAAATATAAATGATTGGAGTACAAGTTTATTAAAAACGTTATTAAATGAAGGAGATTATTATAATCGAACAAATAGTTTTGGAAATACAGGCTTAACAAATGAAGCTAAAGAAATGATAAGTGAATCAGTATGGAATTTAGGAGGTAGTATATATGCTGATGTAACAACAAGGTTGTTTTATGAAAGAGAAAGAAGTACTAATGTATATGAAGGAAGACCAACAAAATGGACAGGAGAAGTTGGCTTAATGTATCCTTCAGATTATGGATATGCCACTAGTGGAGGTACTATAACAGATAGAAATACATGTTTAGATGCAGAATTGTATAACGATGTAAGTACAGTAAGCGATTGTAAGAATAATGACTGGTTAGTACCAAACACAGGTGTTCAATGGACAATTACGCCGTTTTCATCTGATCACTTCGAAGTATTTTATGTCGAAAGTTCAGGACGTATGGACTGTTATTACCCATCTTCTGAACATAGTGTACGTCCAGTTGTATATATAGATTCTGGAATTAAAGTTGAAAGTGGGAAAGATGGTTCAAGTACAAATCCATTTATTTTATATTAAATTTTAATTAGTTCTTTTTTGATTAATAAATTTTAAAAAAATGTTTCATAATATAATTAGAAAGGATTCAAAAAATGAAAGAAAATTCTAGTCTAGTTAAAAATGAAACAAAGCAAAAACTATTTTTAGATAGTAATATTGATAGAATTGATAAGAAATATATTGTTGAGGAAAAGAAAACAAGTAATTTTAAAACTATACATTATATAGTTGCTAAAGAAAATAGAAAACAAATAAAAAGAGAAGTAGGAGATTATTTTATAATAAATTTTAAATACGAAAAACTATTTAGTAAACAAAATCTTTTGATTAAAGAAGTAGAAAGAGTTATTAAAAACTTTTTAAAAAAGTATAATAAAGCTGAAAAAGTTTTAGTTGTAGGTCTTGGAAATGAAAGAGTTTTAGGAGACTCGTTGGGAGTTGAAGTGACTAATAAAGTTATTGCTACAAATCAATATAATGATTTTTTAACTATTCCTAAAATTGCCTTATTTAATCCATCTGTTACAGAAAAAACTGGGATTAATTCTTATAATTTAATTAAAATGGTTGTGAGTGATTTAAAACCAGATATTATAATAATGGTTGATTCCTTTGCAACAGGTAATGAAGAATATTTAAATAGTGCAATTGAAATAAATGATACAGGTATAATTCCTGGAAGTGTTTTAAATTCATCACGGGAAATAAATAAAAAAAGTTTTAATATTCCTATCTTATCTATTGGGGTACCATGTTGTCTTTTATATCATAAAAAAATATATAATAGCACCTTTATTAAAGAAGTAATTACTTTAGCTTCTGATGTAATATCTAAATCACTAAATAACTTATTTATAGAACACCATTAGGTGTTTTTTTCAACATTTTTTTTAAAATACTTAATATATACTTTTAATAAAGGATGATAAAAGATGGCAAAAAAATTTAAAACTAAAAAAAGATTAAAATTTAGATATCGTATAGGTTTATTTTTATTAATAAGTATAAGTTCTTTTTTGTATATGTTTAACATTTTGTATAATAAATTTGCTTCTAAAATAGATAATGAACATTTAATTAGTTATTTAGTTGATTATAACTTAAATACTAGTGAAGATAAAAATATTTTATATGATATTATTAGTTTAAATGGAACTGATTTTTTATTAAAGTATACTTTAGGATTAGATAATATTGAAAAAGAAAGTATTGAAGAAATAAATGGAATAGAAACTTCTTATATAGAAGATCCTTATAAAACAGAAGTAAAAGATCCGATCCTTTATCTATATAATACTCATCAAACTGAAGGTTATCAAAAAAGTAATAATGCTTCATATAATATAACACCAAGTGTATTAATGGCTAATTACATTTTGCGAGAATCTTTAAATGATTTAGGAATACCTACAATGGTAGAAACAAATGATATTACCGAAGTTTTGAGAATTCATAATTGGCAATATAAGTATTCTTATGCTGCTAGTAAATTACTTTTAGAAGATGCTATTAGTAAAAATAAAGAATTAAAATATTTTATTGATCTTCATCGCGATTCGATGAATTATGATATAACTACGGCATCTATAAATGAAAAAAAATATGCCAAAGTTTTATTTGTTGTTGGAAAAGATCATGAGGGGTATTTAAAAAATTTAGAACTAGCCGAAAAAGTAAATGAAAAAATGAAAAACTTTAGTCCTGATATAACAAGAGGAATAAGTATAAAAGGAGGTAGTGGTGTTAACGGAATTTATAATCAAGATATAAGTCCTAACGCTCTGTTAATAGAATTAGGAGGACAATTTAACAATATAACTGAAATTAATAATACGATTGAAATTTTATCAAAATCTTTGTTTGAAGTAGTGAGAGGAGAAATATGAAAAAAAAACATAAACCTAATTGGTTTTTTCGTTGTCTTTACTTACTTTTTTTTATATTTATAAGTCTTTATATAGCTTTAGAAAGTGGTTATTATGAATCTAAAATTGCTAAAAAAACTGCTTTAACTGAAGAAAGTATCAAAAAGTTTGAAAATGATATAAAAGAAGGAAATCCAATCGATTTAGATTCTTATACTTTTGAAAATCATCAAGATTATAGCAATAATACAACTAGTGCCGCTATCTTTATTGGAGAAAAAGTAGAAAAGTTTATGTCATCAGGAATTAATGAAATATTTAACCTTTTAAAATCTTTAGTAAGTTAACTATTTGAAAAAATAGAAAAAAAGTGGTATAGTATGCAATTAAATAAATTATTTGAAAGATTTTGATATGCATTTTTTTGGAATTGTTTTTATTAGATTTGCAAGTAATAATCAACGCTCTAGAAATTTATCTAAAAAGAATGTATAATTATTAAAGAATAAAGGTGTTTTTAAAATGAAGCAGAATAAAATAAGAAATTTTTCAATTATTGCTCATATTGATCATGGCAAAAGTACTTTAGCCGATCGAATGTTAGAATTAACAGGAGCTGTTGAAAAACGTGAAATGAAAAATCAACTTCTTGATAATATGGATTTGGAGCGAGAACGTGGAATTACTATAAAATTGAATGCTGTAAAATTAAATTATCATTATAATAGTGAAGATTATATTTTAAACCTAATTGATACTCCAGGTCATGTTGATTTTTCATATGAAGTATCAAGAAGTCTAGCGGCTTGTGAAGGGGCAATTTTAGTTGTTGATGCTGCTCAAGGAATAGAAGCGCAAACACTAGCTAATTTATATTTAGCAATGGAAATGGATTTAACAATTATTCCTGTAATTAATAAAATTGATTTGCCTAATGCTAATATTCCTAAAGTAAAAGAAGAATTAAAAAAGGTTTTAGGTTTTAAAGAAGAAGAAATAATTTTATGTAGTGGAAAAACTGGTGAAGGTGTTAATACTTTATTGAATGCAATTGTAGAAAGAATAAGACCACCACAAAATAATGAAGATAAACCACTTAGAGCTTTAATATTTGATTCAGGTTTTGATTCTTATAAAGGGGTAGTTGCTTTAGTTAAGATAGTCGATGGTAAACTTCATTTGAAAGATACAATTAAAATGATGGCAAGTGGTAATTGTTATGAAGTTACTGAATTAGGAGTTCATACACCAAAAGAAAAAAAATTAAATGAGCTTGTAAGTGGAGAAGTTGGTTTTATTGCAGCAAGTATAAAAGATATAGCATCAGTTGAAGTAGGAGATACTATAACTTTAGATAAAAAAACTGCTATAAATCCTTTAGAAGGATATAAAAAAATGAAACCAATGGTTTATTCAGGACTATTTCCTGTTGAACCAAATAAATATGAAGCTTTAAAAGAAGCTATTGAAAAACTAAAATTGAATGATGCCGCATTAACCTTTGAACCTGAAACATCTGATGCTTTAGGCTTTGGCTTCCGGGCTGGTTTTCTAGGGCTTTTACATATGGATATAATTAATACTCGTATTGAAAGAGAATTTGGAATTGAAATAATTGCTACAAGTCCAAGTGTTATTTATAAAATAACTAAAACTAATGGAGAAATATTATATATTGATTCTCCTAATAAAATGCCTAATGCGACTTATATTAAAACGATTGAAGAGCCTTATATTTATTCTAATATAATTGTGCCAAGTGAGTATATTGGGGCAATTATGGAATTATGTCAAAATAAAAGAGGTATTTATAAATCTTTAGATTATATTGATGATGCTAGAGCAAATATTCATTATGAAATACCTCTATCAGAAATAGTTTATGATTTTTTTGATAAATTAAAGAGTACAACTAAGGGCTATGCTTCGTTTGATTATGAAATATGTGGTTATAAAGAAAGTAAATTAGTAAAAATGGATGTTTTATTAAATGGGAGTATTATTGATGCTTTATCAAATATTGTTCATAAAGATTTTGCATATAAACGAGGGAAACAAATAGTAGAAAAACTAAAAGATATTATTCCACGTCAAATGTTTCAAGTTCCAATTCAAGCAAGTATTGGCTCAAAAGTTATTGCACGTGAAAATATTAGTGCTATGAAAAAAAATGTTTTGGCAAAATGTTATGGGGGCGATATAACTAGAAAAAGAAAACTATTAGAGAAACAAAAAGAAGGAAAAAAGAAAATGAAAATGCTTGGTAGTGTAGAAGTTCCCAAAGAAGCATTTTTAAGTATTTTAAAGGAGGAGTAAAAATAAAATGATTCAAAAAATATCTGATTTAGATGAAGAAATTTTAAATAATTATACAGAAATGATAGCTGATTATATTATCGAAACTAAAAGTTCTACTAGAAAAGCAGCTGCTTATGCTTGTAGACAAGGATTTGAAACTAATAATTGTGTAGTGCATAATTTAATGACTAAAAGGTTACCTAATATAGATATAGAAAAAGCTCGAAAAGTAAAAGAAATTTTTGAAAGTAATAAGCCTCAATCAATAGAAAATAAAATAGTACAAAAGAGAATTTATGAATCTTACGAGTTACTTTTAGAAAATTATAATGTTTCTCAAATAGCCAAAATATTGAATTCTACTGATGATATTATTTATAGAGATTTAACTTCAAGATTACCTAGATTAGATCATGTTAAAGCTCAAATTGTAAAAGCTAAATTAGAACAAATACGTTTAAATAATTTAATTAAAAAGCAAAAAAATAATTCTCAAAGTCAAGACATAAGTGATTTAAGCTACAATACAATTAAGGAATTTATTAATATGGCATTAACTTATCGAGTATCTTATAAATCATTAGCTAAACTTTTTAGTTCAACTGAAGAAGAAATAAGAAATACATTTTTACAATTTCCAGGTTATAAATTTGCATTGGAACAATTAGATATTGAAACTAGATATGAAATAGAAATTAATGAACGAGTTGCTTATTTACAAGCACTTAGTTATTTACAAAATAGGAGTAAAATATTAAAAAAAATTAATATTGCGAAAAAGGATCAAAATCAATTAGAAATAAATAATTTAAAAATTCAATTTAAACAACTTAATAGTCTGATAGATGATAGCATTGTTTATCGAACAATTGGAAAACCTTTAATAAAATTAACTAAATTAGAAAGAGAGTCAATTTCTAAATATCATCTAAAGTATTATACTGATATTGGTACTTGTTCAGAAAAGTTAAGAAGAAACAAAAAAACAATAGAAATGTTAGATCAGGAACTAGCAGAAAAAAAAACGATTTTTGGTGAAAAAATTGAAAGATTATATGATTATTACGTGGTTGTAGAAAAATTTAGAAGATATCGTAAAAAAAATATATAAGTGAGGAACTATGAGTAATAAAAAAGGTGTATATATTCATATTCCGTTTTGTCAAACAATTTGTTCTTATTGTGATTTTTGTAAAGTTTTTTATAATGAAAGATGGGTTAAAAATTATTTAATTCGTCTAAAAGAAGAAATTGACGATATTTATATGAATGAAGAAATAGATACAATATATATTGGAGGAGGTACGCCTTCTGCTCTTAGGGTTAAATATTTGGAACAATTATTTTTGATTATTAAAATGTTTAATACTACAAATTTGAAAGAATTTACTTTTGAATGTAATATAAATGATATATCTAAAGAATTATTAGAAATATTAAAACGAAATGGGGTAAATCGTTTATCTATTGGAATTCAATCATTTAATTCTGAAAAACTAAAATATATGGGAAGAGAACATACTTTTGATATGGCTCGAGAAAAAATAAATTTATGTCGAAAAATAGGTTTTTCTAATATTAACATCGATTTTATTTATGGTTTTTCTTGTGAAGATGTAAAAATAATGAAAAAAGACTTAAAAAAAATATTAAAGCTTAAGCCCGATCATATCAGTACCTATAGTTTAATTGTTGAAGATAATACATTATTACAGATTAATAATTATAAACGAGCAGATGATGAATTAGATGCTGAAATGTATGAAGAAATTTGTCATATATTAAAAAAGAAAAATTTTAATCATTATGAAATTAGCAATTTCGCTTTAAAAGGAAAAGAATCAAAACACAACTTAAGATATTGGAAAAATCAAGAATATTATGGTTTTGGGCTTTCAGCTTCTGGTTATATAGATAAAATTAGATATACAAATACTTTATCTTTAACAAAGTATTTAAATGGAAATTTTAGTAGTAAAAAAGAAATATTATCAATGCGAGATATTATGGATAATCATGTAATGCTCGGATTACGTTTAATTAATGGAATTAATATGGAAGAATTTTATAAAATATTTAATGTTAAAATAGACGATGTATATCCTATAAAACCTTTATTAAAAAATAATGATTTAATTTTAAAAAAAGGGAATATTTTTATAAATCCGGATAAACTATATATAATGAATGAAATATTATTAAAAATGATATAGTGGGTGAAATAATGAAAAAAATTCTCTTTTTTCTTTTACTTTGTTTTATACCTAATTTAGTATATGCTAAAGATATTTTAATTAATGAATTAGAAGTTTTAAATGGAGAATTATCACCATATTTTGATAAATATAATACTGAATATACTATTATTTTAGAAAATAGTGAATTTAATGTTGATTTTAATTATAAAGTTGAAGAAGGAATTATTGTTTCTGTTAATAATAATCATGATTTAGAAAATGATTCGGTTGTTACTTTAACTATTTCTGAAAATGAAGAAAAATTAGATTATAACTTTCATATATTGAAAAGTATAAATGAAAGTACTATTGCTTTTTCTGATTCAGTTAAAATGGAAGAAAATAATTTTATGTTTAAATATAAATTATATATTATTCCTTCTATTTGTATATTATTAATCTTTATTTGCTATAAAATTTTATTTCGAAAACATAAAAAGAAAATCATCTAATATATTTTATTAGGTGATTTTTTTGAAATTTATAGCTCATCGTGGACTTAGAACTGCGAATTATAAAGAAAATACAATAGCAGCTTTTCAAAATGCCATTAACAGTAATATTATGAATGGTTTTGAATTTGATATAAGACAAACTAAAGATAAATCTTTTGTAGTTAATCATAATGCTTTTATTAAGGGGGAATTAATTAAACGTAAAAAATTAAAGTATCTTAAATTAGAATATAATTTGCCATCCTTAAATGATGTTTTAGAATTAAATACAGATAAAATTATGTTAGTTGAAATAAAAGATACAAGGATAAATTATAAAAAATTTGTAAAATTAATTAATCAATATAAAGATAAGAATATTTACATTATGAGTTTTCATAATAAAGTAATAAATAAATTAAAAAAATATAATGTACCAGCTAAACTTGGAATATTAAATTATATTTTAAATACGGAAGAAGATTATAAATATGATTTTATTTGTTTATTAAATAATTTAACTACTGAAGATTTAATTGATGCTTATCATAAGAAAAACATTGAAGTATTTATGTATGGTGTATTAAATGAAGAAAAAGATTTGTTTTATGATAATACTTATTATATAGTTGATAAAGAGCCTAATCAATTAGGTTTGTGAAATGTTGCTATTTAAATAGAATATGTTAAAATTAAAATAGGTGAAAAAATGAAATTGATAGCTAAAAAATTTGAAGAATTAACAACTACAGAATTATATGAAATATTAAAGGCCAGAGCAAAAATATTTATTGTTGAACAAAATATTAATTTTCAAGATATGGATGATATTGATTATGATAGTCTTCATTGCTTTTTTATGGAAAATAATAAAGTTATTGCATATATTCGGGCTTTTTATGAGGATGAAGAAAATGGGATTGTAAGACTTGGTCGGGCTTTAACAATAGAGCACCAAAAGGGTTATGGAAAATCTTTGATGGAGCAAAGTTTAAAAGCAGTTAAAGAAAAAATGGAGTGTAAAAAAATAATTGGACATTCACAAGAACATGCTTTATCTTTTTATGAACAATTTGGTTTTAGAGCTGTATCAAAGCCTTTTATAGAAGAGGGGATTGTTCATGTTGCAATCGAATTGGATGTTTAATCTTTAATAAATTAGAAAATTTTTCTAATTTATTTTTTCTTTATAAAATAAAAAAGTATGATATAATTTAGATAATAGAAAGAGGGATAGAAATGAAATTAAAAAGTTTCAAGAAAAATAAAAAATTAAAAAATACCCTCCTAGCTCTAGGGGCAGTAGCCATCCTGGGGGGGGGGTATAGTAGTACTATATAAGAAAGATAACTTATATCAGGATAACTATAATAAAATAGAGAAGATAAACCAAACAAATGAAATAGCATACACAATTAATGGGATAAAAGTAAAAGATGTCTTTCCGCCAAAAGAAAGAGGATTTACAGTAAATAGTGTAGAATGCAAAGATGGAGTTACAGCAGAATGGAATGAAGCATTATGGGGATTAGTAAACATAAATTTTAATAATAATTCAGAAATAAGTTGTAATATAGATTTTAATTTTAAAGGAACATTAGTAGATTATATAAAATTGTTATCAAATAAATCAGAAGAGATAGTAGAAGATGATTATGGCAATTTAAGATATATAGGATACAATCCCAACAATTACGTGTCATTTAATAATGAATTATGGCGAATAATAGGAGTAATGAAAGATATAGAGAATCCTGATGGAACAAAGGAAGATAGAATTAAACTAATAAGAAATGAAAGTATAGTAAGTCATTCATGGGATAATACAGGAACAAATGGAAGTAATGATTGGAGCAGAAGTACTTTGCAAAAGGTATTAAATGAAGGAGCGTACTGGAATAGAACAAGTGGTAATTGTCCAAGTGGCGAAAATGAAGCAACAACACCATGTGATTTTAGCAGTAGAGGATTAACGAATGATGCTAAAAATATGATAAGTGAGGTAGTATGGAATCTTGGCTCTGGCAGAGGTACAGTTTCGGGGACTCCTTCTACAAAGGATTTTTATATGGATGAAAGAGGAACTACAGTATATAGTGGAAATTCAACAACGTGGACAGGGAAAGTAGGCTTAATGTATCCTTCAGATTATGGATATGCGACAAGTGGTGGATCTACAACCGATAGAAGTGCATGTTTGAATCAAAATTTATATTATTGGCGAAATAATTCTTGTACAAGTAATAATTGGTTAAAAAATTCAAGCCATATGTGGACAATAACATCATATTATAAAAGCGGTACTTATGTTTATAATATTAATTCTTCTGGTTTTATGGATTCAAACCGTGCTGTTAGTGTTAGTAACTCGTGGGGATATCGTCCAGTGATATATCTGAAATCAAGTATTGAAATAGAAAGTGAAAATGATGGTTCTAGTACTTCACCCTTCATATTAAAGAATTCTTGATAACTTAAAATATAGTTAGATTAATTATCAAATAATGTGTGTGTAGTAAATTAATAATAAATATAAGGTTAATACGAATTGGGTATTAGCTTTTTTGATAGAAAAAATTAAAACTCCTCTAAATTACAAAAAAATTTAGAATAAAATTTTAGAAATATTTTAAAAATTAATTCAAAATAAAAAAACTATGTTATAATTTTTTCAGGGCAGGAGGCATTATTTATGACTGATAAGGATTTAGAAAAGACAACAACTCTTGATTCTTTAGATGAATTAATAAAGCAAGAAAAAAATAATTTCTCTGAAAATCCCAAATCTAAAAAAGAAAAAAAACAGATATTTTTAAAAATAAAGAAGTGGTGGAAAAATCTTTCAAAAAAGAAAAAAGTTATAATAATTATTTCTTTAATTGTTTTATTAATTATTGTTAGTTTAGGAATTTTCTTTTTTGTAAAAAGTTTTAAAAAAGAAGAAGTTGTAGAAATACCAAAAGAAGATGTAATTGTTGAACAAGAAAACTATCGTTATGAAAATGGCAATTTGCTTTTTTATAATGATAATAATGATGAAATAGGTAAATATGAGTGTATTAATAAAGATCCTGATTTATGTTTTGTGGCATTTTATAGTACAGAAGATAATTTTGATATACCTAAAAAACTAAATGAAGACGAAACACCGCTTTTGGAAAGAGTGCCAATAATTAATAATAATTTTGTATTTATAAATGACAATAAAAAAGATGATGAAACGATTAAAATTTATAATATCGAACAAAAGAATGTATTAAAAGAAACTACAAGATTAGTTAAAAAAGCAGACAACGTAAATAAAAAATTTATTTTAAAAAATAATACAAGTAATTATGGAATAGTAGAATTTGTTGATAATAATATGGCTGAAATTATTCCCTTTAATTATGATTATTTAGGCTTTATTGCTACTGTAGAAGATTATTATATTTCTTTACAAATGAATCGAAGTGTAATAATTAATAGTGCAAATACGAGTGTCAGTAAAGGAATTAATGGAGAAATTAAAGGACTAACCAAAAAATATATTAAGATAATTGATGATTTTGGTAAATATAGGGTTTTTGATTATGATGGTAAAGAAGTATTTAATAATTATGATTATATAGAATTATATGATCAATATGCGGCTTTAATAAATGATAATAAATTAAATTTAAAGTTTTATGATGGAGCAAAATTAAATGAAGAAGAAATAGCTTTAAATAATGTTGATTATTTAAAAACAGATATTTATGATGATGAGCAAAATATTAAAGAAACTAGAGAATCTTTCTTAATAGAAGAGAAAGGTGATTATATAAATGTTAATATTAAAAATCAAGCAGAATTTAATAAAGTTAAAATAAACAAAAATGAGGGTTTGAGAAGCAAAACTTTAAAATATATAAATTATTTTGATGGTAAACTTTATTTTTATCGTAATCAAGAGAAAACTGATTTAATAGGTGTGTATACATGTAATAATAAAAATGTTATAAAAAATGAAAAAAGTGAACTTGCTAATTGTTATTTAGCACGTGATACAATTTATGAAAATAATGAATTAGAAACTCCAGGGAATATTGGATTTACTCCTTTATTTAACGATCGTTATATTTTTATAGCTGATGAAGCAAATAAAGATTCTAAAACAATATCTCTTTATGATTTAAAAACTAATAAAGTGATTTCTAAATATCAAGAAATTAATACTTACTCTTATACAGGGATAGAAGAACTATCATTTAAAAATATTAATGATTTACAAATAGTTGCTAAAAATAAAGATAATCAATTTGGTGTTATTAAGCTTGATAATAATGAGATAAAACCTCACATTCCTTTTAATTATAACTATATAGAAAAAATAGGTGATTATTATTCTGCCAAGAATGAATCTGGGTATCTTTTGCTAGATAGAAATAATGGTGCTTCATTATTTGAAACTGCTATTTCGGGAGTTATTAAAAATTATAATGATAAGTATGTTATAGGTATCGAAAATGAAGATTATTATGTTTATAATCATGAAAATAAAAAACTCAATAGAAAGGGTTATGCTTATATAGCACTTTATCCTACATTTTTTGCAGCTGTCAGTAAAGATAATAAACTTGGTTTGTATACTTATGATAAACCAGAAGTAAATTTTTTGAAAAAAGAAATTGGATTAAATTTAAAACAGTATTATGGGAATGGGACCTTAGCTTTTAAAGTTTATGTTGTTGGAAAAAAATATACTGTTGATATTGGTACAGAAGAAAATACTTATGTAACAAAAATGAGTGGAGCAATACCAGGAGGAAAATAAGTAATGTATAATAAAAAGGTAACGATGTGGGTGATAATAGTTTTATTGATATTTTTACTGCCTATTACTATTTTTTCAAGTATAATGCATTTTAAATATGTTGAGCCAAAAGAAGAAAATGAAAATCATGAATTAAGACATGAGGGAAAATTATATTTTTATGATAATGATAAATTACTAGGTACATATACTTGTAAAAATTTTGATGACTATTGTAATTATGCTTTTATGAGTAATAAAAGTAATTACAGTTTGGATGAAAGAAAAGTAAAAAGTAATTCTAAATTTAATTTAATAGATAATCGATATGTTTTTATAATGGATAGTAAAACTGAAGAGTTAGCAAATGCAAATATAATTTTATATGATTTAGAATTAAATAAAATTTTAGCAAGTTATAAAGAAGTTAAAAATTATGGTATAGGAATAGAAGGAAATTATTATATTTTAAAAAATCTAGAAAACAAGTGGGGAGTAATTTCTTTTAATAATTGTAATTTTAATAAAAAAATAGATTTTACTTATGATTATATTGGATTAATCAATAAAGTTAATGAAAATAATAAAATTTCTTCTGATATATTTGCGGTTTTAAATAATGGCATGTGGCAACTTATAGATATTAATGGAGCAATATTTGCAGAAAATATACCACTTGAAATATTTTCTTATAATTCTGAATATATTGTTTTAAAAGATAATGATATTATGAGTTTAGTTGATTATAAGAATAATAAAGTTTTAACTGACTATAAATATATAAATTTTTATAATAAATTTATAGAAATTATTGATGGTAGTAATCAATTTTACTTATATGATTTAAATAAAGGAAGCAAAATAAGTGAATTATATAATGTAAATAGCATTGAAGATATTACTTTAGATGTAGTTGAGAATAAAATCCAACTTTCAAGAAATGGCATAATTGAAGAAACAATTGCGATAGATTAAAAAAAATGATAGAATAAATAAAAAAGCAAAGAAACTGAGGAGTATATAAATAAATTTTTTTAGAGAGCTTATAGTTGGTGAAAATAAGTAAAGTTTTTTATAGAAGGTAGCAGCGGAGCTTAAGGATTGAATTTGAGTAAATTTTTACGTAATTCTTGCGTTAAAGAAAATGAAGAGCATACATATTTTGTATGAAATAAGGTGGTACCGCGGGTAATCTCGTCCTTAATTTAAAGGAGGAGTTTTTTTATGGATTATAATATTGCTAAGAATAGTTTTGAAGAATATGTAAAAAAATTTGATTTAACTAATAAAAGTATTTTAGAAAAATATCATCATACATATAAAGTTGTGAGATTAATGGAAAAATTAGCTTTAAAACTTCATTTGAGTGAAGAAGAAATCACTTTGGCAAAAATAATTGGATTGCTTCATGATATTGGAAGATTTAAGCAAATAAAAGATTCTCAAGAAATTAATGATATTAAAACCAATATAGATCATGCAAAGTTCGGTTGTGATTATTTATTTTTAGAAAAACATATTAGAGATTTTATAAGTTTTGAAAAGTATGATGATATAATTTATAAAGCTATTTTAAATCATAATAAATTATTTATTGATAAAGATTTAAAAGATAAAAGTTTATTATTTGCTAAAATGATAAGAGATGTAGATAAAATTGATATTTTTCGAGTCTTAGCTATTAATTATGATTATGAATTAGTAAAAGAGGAAGTAACAGATAAAGTGTTAGAGCGTTTTAAAAGTAAAAGCGTTATTGAACGTAAAATACTTAAAACTAAAAGTGATGATACTTTATGTTGCTTAGCTTTTATATATGATATTAATTTTTTAGAAAGTTTTGAATTGTTAGAGGATAGTGATAATTTAGGGTTATTTATTAGTTCTTTAAATATTCCTAAATATAGTGAAGATTTTGCTGAAAATATTATTAAAGAAGTAAATAAAAAATTAGAAAAGAGTGGTTATAATGCTAGATAAAAAATACAATCATCGATTGGTAGAAGAAAATAAGTACGAATATTGGAAAAAGCAGGGATATTTTAATAGTGGGGCTAGAGATAAAACACCTTATACTATAGTTATTCCACCACCAAATGTTACAGGCAAACTACATTTAGGTCATGCTTTAGATACAACTTTGCAGGATATTTTAATTCGTTATAAAAGAATGCAAGGATTTGATTGCTTATGGGTTCCTGGAATGGATCATGCTGGAATTGCAACGCAATCAAAAGTAGATAAAAAACTTCGTGATGAAGGAATTAATCCAAGAGGAATGAGTCGTGAAGATTGGCTTAAAAAGGCCTGGAATTGGAAAGCTGAATATGCTGAAAATATTCATGATCAATGGGCAAAACTTGGTTTATCATTAGATTACAATAAAGAAAGATTTACTTTAGATGATGGATTATCAAAAGCAGTAAAAAAAGTATTTGTTGATTTATATAACAAAGGTTTAATTTATAGAGGAGAAAAAATAATTAATTGGGATCCTGTACAAATGACAGCCTTATCAAATGAAGAAGTTATATACAAAGAAGATAAGGGAGCTTTTTATCACTTAAAATATTTTGTTGAAAATAGTGAAGAATATTTAGAAGTAGCTACAACTCGTCCTGAAACCCTTTTTGGTGATACTGCTGTTGCTGTTAATCCTGAAGATAAAAGATATAAAAAATATATTGGAAAAAACGTAATTTTACCGATTGTGAATAAATTAATTCCAATAGTGGGAGATGAACATGCTGATCCTGAATTTGGAACAGGTGTTGTAAAAATTACTCCAGCACATGATCCAAACGACTTTGAAGTAGGTCTTCGTCATAATCTTGAACGGGTAATAGTTATGAATCCAGATGCTACGATGAATGAAAATGCTGCTCCCTATACAGGTTTAACTAGAGAAAAAGCACGTGAAAAATTAGTTGAAGATTTAAAAGAAAAAAATCTTCTTATATCAATTGAGGAGATGATTCATTCTGTTGGCCATTCAGAGAGAAGTGATGCAGTTGTTGAACCTTATCTTTCAAAACAATGGTTTGTTAAAATGCGTCCTTTAGCAGATAGAGTGTTAGAAAACCAAAAAAATAATGATACAAAGGTTAATTTCATTCCAGAAAGATACGAAAAAACAATGAATCATTGGATGGAAATAACATATGATTGGTGTATTTCAAGACAACTTTGGTGGGGACACAGAATTCCGGCTTGGTATAAAGATGATAAAGTTTATGTAGGAATGGAAGCTCCAATTGAAGAGGGATGGATACAAGATGAGGATGTTTTAGATACTTGGTTTAGTAGTGCTTTGTGGCCATTTAGTACTTTAGGATGGCCAAATGAGACTGAAGATTTTGAACGTTATTATCCCAATAATTGTTTAGTAACAGGTTATGATATTATTCCTTTTTGGGTAAATCGTATGACTTTTCAAGGATTAGAATTTACGGGTATTAGACCATTTAAAGATTGTCTGATTCATGGACTTATCCGTGATAAACAAGGAAGAAAATTTTCTAAATCTTTGGGAAATGGTATTGATCCAATGGAGATGATTGAAGAATATGGAGCAGATTCTCTAAGATTTTATTTAGCTACTGCTGCTTCTAATGGAACAGATATTCGTTTTGATGAAGAGAAAATAAAATCAACTTGGAATTTTATTAATAAATTATGGAATGCTTCTCGTTTTGTCTTAATGAACTTAGAAAGTTTTAAAGAAAGTGATTATACTTTTGAAAATCTAAAAAAAGAAGATAAATGGATTTTAACAAAGCTAAATAAAACAATAAAAGGCGTAACTAAATTTATGGATAAATATGAATTTAATAATGTTGGATCTTGTTTGTATGAGTTTATTTGGGAGTATTTTTGTGATAAATATATTGAGCTTTCAAAATTTTCTTTAGAAAATAATACAACGAAGACAGTATTATTAAAAGTTTTAACTGATATATTAAAAATGTTACATCCTTTTATGCCTTATGTAACTGATGAAATATATAATATGTTACCAATAAAATTTGAGAGTATTATGATAAGTACATATCCTGAGTATGATAAAACTGATGTTTATAAAGAAGAACAAGAAATTGATGATTTATTAGAATTTGTTAAAACTTTTCGCAATATTAAAGCGGAAAATAATATAGGTAAAGACTATAAAGTAAGTTTAGATAATGATAATGATTATTCGTTAGCTATTAAATTATTGAAAATAGAAAATTGTTTGATAAATGATACTTTGAAGATGACTTCTTATAAAGTAAAAACTAATATTTTTGAAGCTACAATTTATTTTGAAAAAATTGAAACTGAAGAAGAAAAATATGAAAAACTAAAAGAAATCGAAAAATTAGAAGCAAGTATTATGCGAAGAAAACAATTATTAGCTAATGAAAACTATATTATGAAAGCTCCTGTTCACTTAGTAAAAGAAGAAAGAGAAAAATTAAAATTAGAAGAAGAAAGACTAGTCATATTAAAAAAATAGGCTGTTTTTTTTATTGACAATTGTATAAAAAAGTGTTAGCATATAGCGTAATTTGAGGGGTTTCAAATGAAAGAAGTAGTAATAGAAGAATTTGTTGAATTGATTTCTTATTATGTAGAAAATAATAAAGAAGCAGATTATAATTTTGTTGATAAAATAATTGAAATTTTTGTTAATTATCAAAATTTAAATGAATATGTAAAAGGATGCCATTTTGATAATCAAATGGAAAAAAATTTAGCAAATTATAATTTTGATAGTAGAATAATAAGTGTTAATCCGCAAGTTTTTTTTAGTTTTCTTAAATTTTTTTCTTCATGTTATAAATTTGATGAAAAAGATTTAAAAATTTTTCCTTATATAAATGTAGTTAAACCAGTTTTACATGAGTTGATACATAGCTATCAATATAAAATTTGTGATAGTGATAATAATGATATAGAAGCTAAAATACTTAAATTATGTTTTAATTATTTATATTTAGAACTTAAATTGCAAAATCAAAAAGTGCCTAGAATAATTCAAAATTTGCAATTAAATCAAGTTGAAAATATTTATTCTGTATATGATAAATATTATCTTTATGCACCTCATGAAAGATTGGCAAATATCAAATCTTATCAAATTTTAAAAGCAGTTGCTCAAAAATTAAATTTAACTGGCTTATATAATTATGAAGATTTAGAAATTCAAAAAATTTTTTTACAAGCCTATGATAATTGTTTAAATCCTACATATTTTTATTTAAAGAAATTGGGATATAAAAAAGAGGCAAAGATAATTGAACAAATAGGAAAAAATTTAAGTTTAAAAGAACGAATAACTTTAGGTTTAAAAATTAAACAATTAGAAAGTAATAATTTAACTATTGAAAAGGATAGTTTAAAACGAAAATTATATCGTGATGATTTAGTTGCTTAATAGTTTAGTATTAGTAGTAGAGGTAAAATAAAATGAATGGATATTATTATGATATTTGCAGAATATGTTATGATGCAGCTGTTAAAAAAAGTTTAAATTATTTAGAATTTATAAATGCTATTGTGGATTTAGTAGTGCAAGAAGAAGGACTTAATGATTATATTAAAAAAGTAGATATTTTTGAAATAGTTAAAAAAAATAATCCTAAATTAAAAGTATTTGCAGAGTATTGTGGGAATAAAAAAACAATTACTGTAAATGAAAATTTAATAAAAAAAAGATCAGTTAATAGAGTAAATTTATATGATTTTAGATATGAAGAAAAACTTTTATTTTTTCATTTAAATACAGTTCGTATACTTTTACATGAAATTGAACATGCTAAGCAAAGAAGAATTTGGTTTATAGAAGATAGTAACTATAATATTGAAAGTGAAATAATAAAGACCATTTATCGAAGGAGAATTAATGATTATGTGGTACATAATGATTTAAACGTATCACGAACTAAAAAGTGTATTAAAAGATTTTTTTCTAAAATGGAATATAACATTTATCAAGAATTTTATAATTTTTCCCCAAATGAAAGATTAGCTCAAATAAGAGCTTATGATCAGATTATAAAAATAGTACATCTTTTAGAATTTGAAGAATTGGAACTTTATTATACATATGAAGGTTATTGTGAAGCTTTAAAAAGCTATGATATAACTATTTCTCCAACATTACTTTATCTAGAATGTAATGGAAGCTATAGTAAAGCAGAAGAGTTATATTATAAAAGCCTAGAAATGGAATTGATTGCTAGATTATTATATGGGCTTGGAATTAATGATGATGAGTACTATTCACTGTGTTATGATCGTGATGAATTAAAGCGTACCTTGGAAAAAAATAAATTTGATATCAATTTAACGTCATTAAGATAATTTGCTTTTTTTTTATTCTTCATATAAAATGAATACAAGGTGATTATATGTTTGTAGATGAAACGACAATTAAATTAATCGCAGGAAAAGGTGGCGATGGATGTACTTCTTTTCGACGTGAAAAATATATTCCGATGGGAGGACCAGATGGTGGTAATGGTGGAAAAGGTGGAGACATCATTTTTGTAGTTGATAAAGGCCTAAAAACACTTATAGATCTTCGTTATCGAAAAATTATTAAAGCTGATAAGGGAATTAATGGCAAAGGAAGTACTAAAAATGGTGCTAATGCTTCTGATATTATAATCAAAGTTCCAGAGGGGACAACAATTTATAATGCAGATAATGGTTTAGTTTTAGCGGATTTAGTTCATGATAAAGATTGTGTTATTGTTGCTCATGGTGGGCGTGGAGGAAGAGGCAATAAAGCCTTTGCTACTCATAATGAACCCGCCCCAAAGTTTAGTGAACTTGGTTGCCCAGGAGAAGAAGTTGTTGTTAAATGTGAACTTAAAGTTTTAGCAGATATTGGTTTAATTGGAATGCCTAGTGTTGGAAAAAGTACAATTTTGAGTTTAATTAGTTCAGCCAAACCTAAAATAGCTTCTTATCATTTTACAACTTTAAATCCAAATCTAGGAGTTGTGAACTTAAAAGATAATCGTTCCTTTGTTATGGCAGATCTTCCAGGTTTAATTGAAGGTGCTAATATGGGTGTCGGTCTAGGTTTAAAGTTTTTACGTCATGCTATGCGTACTAAAATACTTGCTCATGTAATAGATATGGGGGCTTATGAGGGAAGGAATCCAATTGATGATTATAAAATAATTAGAAACGAAATTGAAAATTATAATGATAAGTTAAAAAATAAACAAGAAATAATTATTGCCAATAAAATGGATCTTCCAAATGCTAAAGATAATTTAAGTAATTTTAAAAAAGAATTTCCTGACTTAAAAATTTATGAAATAAGTGCTTTAAATAATCAAGGGTTTGAAAAATTATTAATAGATTTAGCAGATATGTTAGAAGAAATACCTGAAAGTGATATTTATAAAGAAGAAGATTATGAAAGCTATATTGTTTATAAATTTCAAAATGAAAAACCCTATTCGATTAGAAGAGATAATGATGTTTGGATTCTTGAAGGCGATGAAATAGAAAAATTATTTAAAATGACAAGATTTACTGAAGATGAAGCAGTATTACGTTTTGCTAGAAAATTAAAAGGAATGGGTGTTGAAGATGAATTAGAGCGAATGGGAGCAAAGCGTGGCGATGAAGTTCAAATATTAGATTATATCTTTGAATTCAAAGAATAAAGTATTACCAATTTTTAAATTATTACTAGTATTATTAGGCAACTCTAAAATACTAGTTTTTTTAATATTGCGATTAATTTTAATAATCTTATTAGGTTTTACATTTCGTTCTAAAAAAATAATTTTATTATTTTCATTTAAACCAATTACATCAATTTTTACTTTCATAAAAAATGTATGAATTCCATTACAATGGGGAAAAAACAAGCCATAATTTATATTAGTTTTACCCATTAATCCTAAAAGTCTACTTTTAAAAGATGTTGCACTTATGATGGGTATTTTTATATTATTTTTCATTTAAATCACCTTTTTATCTATAATATCATATTCTAATAATCCATAAAAAGTAATTGTATTTATTTTTAATTTAATTTATAATTATGATATAAGATAAGGAGAAGTAAAAAAATGAAAGAAGAAAATAAAAATTCCTCAACTTCAGCATCGACGGGGGGGGGGCATATTAAATAATAAAAACCCAGGGAAAAAAAATATAAGTTTAATAGTCGGAATATTATTATTAATAGGAATAATAATAGGAACAAGTTATGGTTTTTGGAAAGTAGATAAAACACAAAAACTGACTAATAATTTAATAGTAGATTGTTTAAATTTAGAATTAAGTGATGTAACAGAAGCAATAAATTTAGAGGGAGCTCACCCTATAAGTGACAGAGAAGCAGTTAGATTAAATCCATATGAATTTAAAATTAGAAATACATGTGAAAGTACAGTAAATTATAGTGTTAATTTAGAAGTAATGGAAATGGAAAATCAGTTAAAAAGTGAATATGTTGCAGTATCATTTAATAACGAACCAAAAGAAATTTTAAACACAAAACAAACTGTAACTCCGACATATAAAGGTGATGACTATACAGCAAAAGAAGCATACGTTTTAACAAATGGAGAATTAAAAGGTGGAGAAGAAATAAATTACACTATCAAACTTTGGTTGGATGAGAGTGTTACAAGCATAGATTCCATGAATAAAGAATTTATAAGCAAAATAAGTATAAGTGGAGAACTAAAATCAGTTTATACTTTAGTTGAATACTTAAAAAATTTAGAATCTGATGAACTAGTAGAAGATGACTTTGGTAATTTAAGATATGTTGGAAAGAATCCAAATAATTATGTATCATTCAACAATGAATTATGGCGAATAATAGGAGTAATGAAAGATATAGAGAATCCAGATGGAACTAAAGAAGATAAAGTCAAACTAATTAGAAATGAGCAGATTGGAAGTTTTAAATTTGAGGATAGTGATATTTCAAGTAGTAACTGGAGTACAAGTCCACTAAAAACTTTATTAAATGATGGAGATTATTATAATAGAACTAATACTTTTCAAAATAGAGGATTAACAAACGAAGCCAAAAATATGATAAGTGAATCAATATGGAATTTAGGAGGAATTACTAAAGTATCTGAAGAAGCGAAAAAGATTTACGAACAAGAAAGAGGAGAGGAAGTGTTTAAGGGCCATGCAACTAAGTGGACAGGTAGTGTAGGATTAATGTATCCAAGCGATTATGGATATGCAACAAGCGGAGGAGAAACAACCGATAGAGTAATATGTTTGAGTGATTTATATAACTGGCTTTCAGTTAATTGGCCTGACTGTAAGAATAATAATTGGTTGTATAGCAGTAGAATTAATCAATGGACATTGACACATTCAAATAATAATTTTGCAAATATTATGATATATGTGTCTTTAAACGGAAGCATTATGAGTACTACAACATCAGATAGTGAATACTCTCGACCAGTTGTATATCTAAAATCTAATATAGGAATTATAGGAATAAATGAAGGAAATGATGGCTCAAGTACTTCGCCATTTATTCTTAAACAATCATAATATTAGAAAGGAAATAATAATGAAAAATAATAGAAATAAATTCTTGATAGTTATAGGATTGTTATTAGTTTTTACAATAATAATAGGAACAAGTTATGCCTTTTGGAAAACAACCAAAAATCAAGAATCTAGCAATGTTATAACAAGTGATTGTTTAGATTTGGATATAATTGATGTTTCACCAACTATTAATTTAGATAAGGCTATTCCTATAACTGATGAGGAAGCAAGTAATTTGACTCCATATGAATTTAAAATAGTTAATAAATGTAATACTGAAATAAATTATATTGCTAACTTAGAAGTTATGGGAATAGAAAATCAATTAAGTAGCCAATATGTTGCAGTATCATTTAATGGTGGAACAAAAGAAATGTTAAGTGAAATGGATAGTACTGATCCAACATATAAAGGTGATGATTATACAGCAACTGAGAGTTACTTTTTAACAAGTGGCAAACTTTTAGCGAAGGAAGAAGTTACTTATAATTTAAAATTATGGATGAATCAAGATGTAACAGTTGATGATGATGTCATGAATAAAAGATTTGTTAGTAAAATAAGTGTAACAGGTGGACAACAAGAAATTGATACTAGTAAAAATTTAGTTCAATACTTAAAAAAATTACAAACAGAAGAGCTAGTAGAAGACGAGTTTGGCAATTTAAGATATGTTGGAAATAATCCATATAATTATATAGAGTTTAATAATGAATTATGGCGAATAATAGGAGTAATGAAAGATATAGAGAATCCAGATGGAACTAAAGAAGATAAAGTCAAACTAATAAGAAGTGAAAGTATAGGAAATTATGCATGGGATAATAAAGCAAGCGGTATAGGATCATCAACAAGTAGAAATGGGAGTAATGATTGGAGCGATAGTACTTTACAAAAAGTATTAAATGAAGGAGCATACTATAATAGAACAAGTGGAGATTGTCCATATGGAGTTAATGGAGCAACGACACCATGTGATTTTAGTGAAACAGGGTTAATAAATGAATCAAAGAATATGATAAGTGAATCAGTATGGAATTTAGGAGGAACAGCAAATTTCACAAGTAGTAGTAATGGGTTAACAAAACATTGGTATTCATATGAAAGAGGAAGTACAGTATATGCGGGAAGACCAACTAAGTGGACAGGGAATGTTGGCTTAATATATCCATCAGATTATGGATATGCCACTAGTGGTGGAATTACTACAGATAGAGAAACATGTTTAAATACGATATTAAAGAGTTGGAAAGAAAGCGAGGTAAGTGATTGTAAGAACAATGACTGGTTGTATGTTGGTTATGGTAGTAGTTTTGGTAATCCACAATGGGCATTAACACTATATTCGGGTCTTAATAGCAGTGTCTTCCATGTCCCTCAAACAGGGGAGGTCAATAGTAGCCACACTAGTAACACGATTACTGTGCTCCCAGTTGTATATCTAGAATCGGGAGTGAAAGTAGAAATCAGAAGTGATGGCTCAACAGCTAATCCGTTTGTTTTGAAATAAAGATTGTCTATAGAGGGCAATTTTTTTTGAAAGCTGAAGAATTTCTTTACAAAGAAGAAAAGTGTGTGATAAAATTGGGACAATAGGAAGAGGGATAAAAAATGAAATTAAAAAGTTTTAAGAAAAATAAAAAATTAAAGAATACTCTCCTAGCTCTAGGGGCAGTAGCCATCCTGGGGGGGGGGTATAATAGTATATAGG
>CANPJT010000014.1 GCA_947574255.1 uncultured Mycoplasmatota bacterium | reverse complement strand
CTATTTCTTTTGCTCAAAGAGTTGTTGTACTTCTCCCTCTCGGACACCAGATTGATATTAATCTTGAACTTTTTATTTCAAGTTATATATATTGTAAAAATTATATTAATTTAGAAAAAAGCAGCTTTTTAACAAGCTGTTTTTTTGATTTCTGATAATTTTTCTCTTATCCAAATTGGCAAATTTTTTTGTAAAATTTTAAATCCATCTGCTGTATCTTTAATTCTTCCATATCTAGGAATTAACTTATAATTAATATTTTTAATTGATAATTTTAAGTGTTTTTCATTAATATTCACTTCTAAAACTTCACATAAGATATTTTCACCTAAACAAACATAATCATAAATATTTTTAACATAATAGCTAGAAATTTCTGATATATGAATTAAACCAATGTAACTACAATCGGTATTAACAAATACTCCATAATCTGTTATTCCATTTACCTTTACCTCAATAATATCTCCCACGTGATAATTCATAACAACACTTCCTAACTTATTAATTATAACATATTTATTTCTTTTTAATCTTGATATTGTTATAATATTAAAAGGTGATTAGCAAATGGAAAAAAAAATAAGAGATTTGATTGAAGAAATACGTCCTTATTTAAATATGGATGGTGGAGATATAGAGTTTATTAAGTATGAAGATAAATATGTATATGTAAAATTGATTGGGCATTGTGCTAATTGTGGTGCACAGAATTTTACATTAAAAAACTTAGTTTTTAATATGTTAAAAAGTGAAATTGATGAAATTGAAGGAGTTATAAATGTAGAGCTATAATTCTTTTTTTAATAGCCAGTTAATTGGTTCTATTTGAGCATATTTTGATATTTCTAAAAATATTTTTTTTAAAAATTTTTCATAAGAAGAAGATTTATTAATAATTTTTAATAATTCTTCTTCTTTTATTTTTTCTTCCATAACTTTTTCATAAATATCAAAATAATAAGAAGGATATAATAATCTTGCATATAAAAGTTGATAACCATATATACTTAAACGTTTTCTCTTTAAATAAGTATTTATTTCAATCCATATATTTTCATTTGAATTAAAGAATAAGGATTTAAAATAAGATGCTATATCTCTAACTTCAATATCAATAACATAATTTAAAGGATTAAAGTAATTTAATTGAATGTTAGGAAAAGATATTCGCTTTCTTTGTAAAGTTATTCTTTCATATATACTTATTTTATGATTTTTGATTGTATTATTAACATATGCTACAGCATTCTCTGCTAAACCAATGTAATAGCTAAAACTATTTACAATTATTGGTTTACTTTTGCCAAGCTGAGCAACTTGATATTCAAAATAGTCAATTTTTGAACTCCATAATTCCGCCCATGTATTACGATAAAGTAGGCTTTTTTTATTATTTATAATTAATTGTTCAGAAAAAGAAATCATGTCTAAAACATTGTATTCTTTAGAAATACTCAATGGTGATTCAAAAAGAATATATTTATTATTTAAATAAGGAGTAATATATTGATTATTTTTATTTAAAATAAATCTTGATGTTGGTATTCCTTTTATTAATAATTCATTATTAATTTCTATCAAGTCATTTAACTCATCCTCACTACGAAAATATGGAACAAAATAATACTTTTTTTCGCCAAAAATAAATGAACAATAACTATCATTTTCTAAAACATTTATCGCATCGTTTAAATTATAGTTTTCTTTAAGAATATTTATCATAATTATCACTAATAAATTGTATTAAAAAAGCTTAAGCATTATGCTTAAGCTACTCTTGATAACATTTCGCTTCCTATACCATTACTTTTAGTTTGAGTCAGTGATTCTGTTAATGGTGTCATTGATTGAGTTTTTTCAAAAGTTTGTCTAGATAATTTATTAAGATCTTTAGCTTCTGCTAAATATTCAGTCGCTTCTTTTTCTTTTTCTTCCATTCTTTTTGCATATTCATTACTTAAATCTTGAATTTTAGTAATATATTCATTTGTTAATTCTAACATTTCTTGTTTGATATTAGCCATTTTAGTTAAATAAGTATTAGTAACAACTGATTCTTCTTTATTATTATCTTCCCCATTGACTTCTTCATTTGCTTTTGGAGTTACCATATTATTGGTTGATTCAGCAATATTATCTAAAATTGGAATATCTGTTACACCATCATTTGCTGAAATCTCTACTGGATTTTCTATTACTTGATTTCCTATTGAAGGCATTTCTTCTGGAGTTTCCATTATTGGTTCAACATTTGGGATTGCTCCTGCAATATTATCATCTGATATTACTGGAATCTCTACTGGATTTTCTATTACTTGATCTCCTATTGAAGGCATTTCTTCTGGAGTTTCCATTATTGGTTCAACATTTGGGATTGCTCCTGCAATATTATCATCTGATATTACTGGAATCTCTACTGGATTTTCTATTACTTGATCTCCCATTGGAGACATTTCTTCTGGAGTTTCTATTATTGGTTCAACATTTGGGATTTCTCCTACAATATTATCTTCTGATATCGCTGGAACTTCTACCGCATTTTCTATTACTTGATCTCCCATTGAAGATATTTCTTCTGGAGTTTCTATTACTGGTTCAACATTTGAAATTTCTTCTACATTATTTTGTTCTGGGATTATTGAAACGTCTTCTGCATTTACATTTTCCTCAACTTTATTTGTAGACAAAGCACTATTTTTAAAATTTTCATAACTTGCAATTACTTTGTCTAAATTCGCATCTCTAAGAGAAAGAGGATGATATGGATCTAGTGTAACAGAAACTTCTTCTGGAACCAAACGATATTCTTCATTAGTTATACGATCATGTAATATATCTACTAAATAACTTTTAACTTCATCCCATTTATTTTGATCAACAATATTTTGATACATACCATCAGATAAATAACTAACTCCTGTTACTTTTAAACCATTATCTACTTTGTCTGTTTCAAAAACAATTACATTGACACCATTTTTTTCAAAATGAGTTAAAACATTAATGCTTTCTGTCCTTCCATCAGGGAACTTCATTGTTGTATTTGCCATAATACATACCTCGCTATTCTATTTGTAATTATAGCATAAAAAAAAGTTATTTCAAGTAGTTAACTTTTAGAAATAACAAAATAGTGACAACCATATGCACAGTACTTTTCAATATACTCATCTAAATAATTGATATCATTATAGCTTTTGAAATTTTTATTTTCCTTGTTATTAAATCCTTTTAAGCGTAATTTGCCATAAGCATAATCACCTAATATATAATCAAAATCATTAAAGTAGTCAGTCATTTTTTCTTCTAGTTCCTTTACATTTAAACTATCTTTATTATTTTTTATAACTGTATACTTTACATTATTTATACTTATTTCCATGTTAACCCAGTAATTTAATAGCAATAATAGTTAAAATCATAAAGCCTGTTGCAATAAAACCTGATAATAATAATGAATCAACATATCCTTTACCACTAGTAATGGTATTTCCATATTTTTTATAATAATCTATTGCACTTTCCAAACGATTTCTCTTATTTAAGTCATTATCTCTAATACGAAAAAAATGATAAACCTTATTGTTAATATTTTCAATTTCTTTTTCACTCATATTCATAATTTCAACTGGGTTAAAACCAGCAATTTGATAGGCATCTTTACTTAAAGCAATATCTTTATATTCTGTTAAAGTAAATTTGTGTTTTTGTTCAAATAATTTGCTGTTCAAATAATGGCTTATTTCTTCAGAATTTGGAGTCAATTTATTATATAAAACCTTTTTGGTTTCATTACTATCTTCTTTAAGATATAAAAATTGTTTAAAGATTTCAATTTCTTCATCACTTACTAAAATATGATTCTTTTTAGAAATAAACATATCAATTAATCTTTTTTGGATATTTAAAAAACTACTCTTATTTTCATTTTTATAAAAAATCAATATTTGTTCAATAAACTCATTATATAATTTTTCTGAAAATCCATATTTAGTTAAATTTGTACTTAATCCAGAAGGATTATTAGTTTGATATGGATTTAAAATATCTAATTCTCCATAAATAAATATAAGTGTTTGAACAATTATCGAAAAAAATGAATTACAATTAACACTTTGAGGATTATCTTTACTATCTAAATATTTTTTTAATAAATTTGAAATACCTTCGTTTATAAAGATATTATTTTCCATATTTTTCACCTATTTTAAATTATACCATAAAATTCAACTTATAGGAACATTTAAAATGTTGCTTTTTGTCTCTAAAGCTCCTCCATAATAATCAGGAACCGTTCCTTGAATTATTTTAGAGGCGATTAGAATACTGTAACTATGATTTATTTCTTTTTGAATACTTGGTACAATAAATTCATTTGTTATTGAGCAATCAATAAATAACGATATTAGACAATTATTAATTCCATAATCCTCTATTTTTATTCTTATGCTTGTTGATAAATACCCCATATAATTTACTTTAACAGGAATTCTAGGACCTAAATTAGAAAAAAATATACCTTTGCTAGATACCCCAATAGGTATAGATAAAATTATACTATCTAAACTGGAACTTAAGTCTTCATTATAATATTTTAAAATATCATTTCTAACATTAACATCTTCTAAGCTTCTTTGTAAATATTGGGTAATAACAGACAAAGAATCATAAGCACTTTCTAGTCGAAAATCTACAGCAATTATCTCATTTTTTTGATTTTTATTTATTTCAATTACTTTTTCTAAATCTACTTTTTGATAAACATTACTTACACGGTATTGCATTAAAATAGATTCATTTAATTTATTTATACTAGATTCAGCTATTGTTAATAAGTTAGGAGTTATCTTATGATTAAACTTTTGTAATAGTAAAATTGTTAATAAAAAAATAATAGTTATAATAGAACTAATTACAAATGATGGTTTTAATTGGAATTTATGTTTTTTAAACATTTTTGCTCTCATACTTAAATATATATATTAACTGATAAAAAAAGAAGCTTAAAGCTTATTAAAACCAATTTAGTTTAAAAATTATATTAGCAAGGAATAAGAAACCAATTATTAATGCTATTCCAACAATTATTAAAAGAGTACGAACTAGAATTTTGTTAGATTCAACATCTTCTTTTAAATCATTAAAATCATCAAAGTCACTTTGAGTAAAGGATAAAGAATTAGTATAAAAAGACTTATCTACTCCTCCAACTGCTTCTTTTTTTACTTCTGATTGTTTTTTAACTTCTTCTTTTGTTTCTTCTACTTTTTTTGAAACACCATCTAATACAACAGTATCTTCACTCCCTTTTAAATCTGTTAAAATATCTAAAGGATTTAATTCTCGTGTCATTTCTTTTTCTGTAATGGTATTAATTAAATTCATTAAATTTTCTTTATTAGAAGTAACTTTACTTTCATTCTTATTTTCTTTTTCTATATCTAAATCTAAGCTTTTTAAAATATCATATTGAGTATCATGTATCTTTTTTAACCTTTCACGTTCATAATCTACTTCTTTTCCTAATTTAGCTTTTTTTAGAATAGCATTAATATCATATTCTTTTGTTTCTTCTACTTCTTCAGCCTTTTCTAATTCTTCTTCAGTTTTTCGAGGCATATTTATAACTTTTTCTTTTTTTGGATTTTCATGATACTTTTTTTCAATTAGTTCTTTTATTTTATTAATATCCATATTATTATCATTTTCACCAATAACATGAGCATTACTAGATAAGTTAATATCTTCTAAATCACTATTACTAATTTGTTGATATAATTGTTCATTTTTTTTTGTTCTTGTATTTGCACTTATTTCAGTTTGATTGCTATTTTCATAATATTTATCCATTCTTGAACTCATTATATCACCTACTCTATCATGATAATGATAACATAAAAATTATGTTTTTAAAATATATATTAATTGATTTTTATATTTATTAATTTTATAATTTATTTATAGGAGATGAAAGTAAATGAAAAAAATTAAAGTTAGTAAAGAGTTATGTATTTGCTGTGGGGCATGTGTTAGTATCGATTCAGAGCATTTTGATTTTGACGATAATGGAAAGTCTAGTCCCATATCTAATAATCATTTAGAAAGTAATAATTTAACAAACGCAATAGAAGCTTGTCCTACAAGTGCTATTAGTATTATTGAATGCGAAAATAATGAATGTGATGATACTCATGATATATGTAAATGTAGAGAATGTGATTGTAATCATGAGGAAAATTGTCAAAATCATATTAATTAAAGCACTTTAAGTGTTTTTTTATTTTAAACTATATAATTTTTTTACTTCTTTTATGGTTAGTTCTCGATAATCTCCTGATTTTAGATTATTTAAAGTTAAAAATGCAAAACTTTCTCTTTTTAATTTAGAAACTGGATGATTTAATTCTTTGAATATTTTTTTTACAATATGGTTTCTTCCTTCGATAAGGCTAATTTCAATAATTTGATAAGATTTTAATTTATCAGTTTTTCTTATTTTTAAATGTTTAGGTATAACTTTTCTACCATCAATTACGATACCTTTTTTTAAACTATAAAACTCACTAGGCGTTAAAATACCCTCAATTTTGGCAATATATGTCTTTTCAACTTCATTTTTAGGATGCATTAAATAATTGGCCAATTCTCCATCATTTGTTAGTAAGAGTAACCCTGTTGTATCATAATCAAGACGACCTATTGGATAAATACGTTCTTGAGTATCTATCAAAGAAATAACAGTAGGACGATTATGTTCATCACTTACGCTACTAATATATTTACGTGGCTTATTTAGCAAATAATAAACTTTTTTTTCATTTTTTTCTAACAAAGTTCCATTTACTTCTATTTGATTATTAAAAGATACTTTTGTTCCTAATTCCGTTATAATTTGACCATTTACTTTTACCTTACCACTTTTAATTAACTCCTCAGCCTTTCTTCTAGATGTATAGCCACTATTTGCTATTATTTTCTGTAATCGTTCCATACCTTTTCCTTTCTTGTTCATAATTAAATATTTCTGATTCCCACATATTTTTGAATTCTTTGGGGATTTTAGAATTTAAAATAATTATTTTTTTATTTATTTTTATTCCTAAACATGAAGCATGTAGCCCCATTCTTCTGAGAGGATTTTTATGGGAGCCATATTTTTTATCTCCAATAATTGGATGATTAATTTCTTTTAATTGAGCTCTAATTTGATTTTTTCTTCCAGTTTTTATACGTATTTTTAATAACGAATAAGCTTTTGTTCTTTTAAGAGTTTCATAATATGTAATTGCTAAAGCTCCTTTTCTAGAATTAGTTGAATAAACTTTAAACTGGCTATTTTCTTTTAAATAACTTTTAATAGTATCACTTTTCTTTTGGACATTTCCCTCTACTATTGCTAAATATTCTCTTAAAAATACAATATTATTCCAGTTGTTTTGCATTTCTTTTTTTACTTTTTCATTTTTAGCAAATATTACTATTCCTGATGTGTCTTTATCTAATCGATGAACAATAAATATTTTATATTGGGGATTTTGTTTTTTAATATATTCCCTAGCTTGATGATATAAAGTGTTTATTTTTTCTTTTTCTGTAGCTATAGTTAGTAATCCTGCTGGTTTGTTGATAATTAATAGTTCTTTATCTTCATAAATTATATCCATTTTCTTTTGTTTTTTCATAAAGTTTTCCTATTCTATTTTTTTAAAATACGACAGTTTTTTTCTATTTTCTTTTCTCCAAAAAGTGCATTATAAATTTGAAAAGCATAATTAATAATTTCTTCTTCACTATAAGATATATTTTTTAATTTTAAAATACATGGCGAATAAATAACTTTATATAATTCTAAATCTGTTTCTAATAAAACAAACCCTAAATTTTGCCAAAAATTAATTCTTCGTGCTCTAATTTGATTTTCTTCTTCATTTTTTCCTAAACCATTTTTTTCTATTTCTCCATAAATACCATCATAAGTAGCAAAAAACGTTTTAAAAACCTCAATGGCTTTACTTCCATATTTCTGATTTTGATATTCAGGAAAAATAGCAAAATAATCTAGTAGAACTAAGGGATTGTTTTCAATTGTTTCGTATATTAGAAAACCAATAGTATTATGATTTACTATTTTAGCAAATTTTAATATATTATCTTTATATTGTTTTTCTAGATCTTTTAAAGTTTTCCTTTCATCTTTTGGAAATAATTCCAAATAATGATAATAAATTTCTTGTTTGAATTGTTTATAAGTAATAGATATTAATTCTAACATAAATTGCCTACTTTCTTAATAAATTATCTATAGCTTTTAATACTCCTAATTTACCATATTGATATGTTAATCCACCTTGTTGATAAGCGATGAAAGGAGGGCGCAGAGGTCCATCACAAGATAATTCAATACTACTACCTTGAGTAAAAGAGCCACTAGCCATTATTATTTGATCATCATAACCTGGCATTTTACTGGGAATAGGTGCAAAGTTTGAATCAATTGGAGAACCTGATTGAATCCCTACACAATATTTAATTAATTCTTCTTTATTATTAAAAATAATGTTCTCCACAATATCAACCCGTTCTTCATTATATTTTGGCTCAACTAAATATCCCAATTTTTCAAAAATTAAACTGGTAAATATCGCTGTTTTTAAACTACTAGCAACTACACTTGGGGCAAGAAATATACCTTGTAAAATACTTCTATTAATACCAAGAGTAGGTCCAACCTCTTTCCCCTCTCCTGGAAGAGTTAATCGTTCTCCACATAATTTAATTAAATCCTTTTTTCCAACAATATACGCACCATTAGGGGCAATACCTCCCCCTAAATTTTTAATTAAAGAGCCAACAACTATATCTGCTCCTACTTCACTTGGTTCTTTAACATTAACAAATTCACAATAACAATTATCAATCATAATAATTATATTTTTATCAATATTCTTTATATATTTTATAACTTGTTCTAGTTTTTCAATCGAAATACTTTTTCTTGTTGAATACCCTTTACTTCGTTGAATTTCTATCATTTTAACTTTATTATTATTTAGATATTCAGCAATTTTTGGATAATTGAAATCATCATTCACTAAATCTATTTGATCATATTTTATACCAAAAGATTTAAGTGAACTTGCATTTTCCCTAATACCAATTACTTCATGTAAAGTATCGTAAGGAAGTCCTGTAATAGATAAAAGTAAATCATTAGGTCTTAAAAGAGCAAATAGTGCTGTTGATAAAGCATGAGAGCCTGAAACCATTTGGGTACGAACTAAAGCATCTTCAGTTTTAAAAATATCTGAAAAAATTTTTTCAATAATATCTCGTCCGATATCGTCGTATCCATATCCACTTGTGGAATTAAAATGATTTTCATTAACTTCATATTTTTGAAAAGAAGATAAAACTTTCAATGAATTATATTCACAGTTATTGTCTATAGATTTGTAAATATTAGTCAATTTTTGTTCACATTCTTCTGCTAATTTAATAATTTGTTTATTTATTCCAAAAGCTTCAAATTTATTCATTATTTTTTTCCTCCATCCACTCGAATTATTGAACTATTTATATAACTTGCTTCATCACTTAATAAAAATGCTACAACATTAGCTATTTCTTCTGGGCTAGCAAATCTATTTAATAATATTTTTTTTTCTTCTTCTTTTATATAATTAGGATTCATTTCTAAGACCGATTCGGTTTTTGTCCAACCAGGTGCTATTGCGTTTACTAAAACATACGGTGCTAATGCTACAGCAAAATTATGTGTTAGGGAAATTAAACCAGCTTTTGATGCATCGTAATCCATTGAAAAAATTTCATTTGTATCGATTCCATTTGTAGAGGCAATATTTATAATTTTTCCATATTCTTTTTTTAACATATGTTCTCCCACATATTTACATGTTAAAAATGGCCCAACTAAATTTGTGTTGATAACTTTTAAAAATTCTTGAGAAGTTTTGTCCAGAAAATAATTATCTTGACATAAAGCAGCATTATTAATTAAACAATCTATTTTTTCAAATTTTTTAATAACTTCATTTACCATTTTTTTTACTTCTTCTTCACGACTTATATCAGCTTTTATAATAAATACTTCTATACTATAATTATTTTCTAATTCTTTTTTCAATTTTTCAGCTTTATCTTTGCTATTTAAATAATTAATTACTAGATTACAATTTTCTTTAGCCATTCTTTTTGCAATCGCCGCACCAATTCCTTTGGCAGCACCAGTTATAAGTACAACTTTTCTAGTCACAAATATCACCTTTTTTAAGCTTATTTTAGCATAATTAAAGGAAAAGTGCACCTTTTCCTTTAAATTCGTAAAAGATATTAAGCATTATTTATCAAAGTAGTAATTAATTCAGTATAATTTATATTTTCATGGCTAATTAAAGTGGGATACATGCTGATTTTAGTAAATCCTGGTAATGTATTTATTTCGTTTATATAGATTTCTTTATTTTCTTCATCATAAAAAAAATCGATTCTAGCAAGTCCTTTGGCATATATTCCTAAAAAAACTTTTCGAGCTTCTTCCTTAAGCTTTTCAACTATATCTTCTGATAAATCATCAGGCATAAAAGCAGAAGATTTATCATTTTCATATTTAGCATTATAATCATAAAATTCATTAGCTGATAATATTTCCCCTGGATTACTTATGATTAAATCACCATTTTTTTCTAAAATAGCACACTCAAGTTCACGACATTTAATAAATTTTTCAATAATAATTTTTTGATCATATTGTTGAGCTTCTTTTATGGCATTTTCTAATTCACTTATATTTTCAGCTTTATTAATGCCTATTGATGAACCACCATTTGCTGGTTTAACAATTAGAGGAAATTCTATTTTTTTCGTTATCTTATCTAAATTATAATCATTATTAATTACTAAATAAGGAACTTGTTTCATCCCTAAATTTGCAAAAATAATTTTAGATAGTTCTTTGTCCATTCCAATGGCACTTGCAATGGAACCACTTCCTACAAATTTAATATTAAATAATTCTAACAGCCCTTGTAACTTACCATCTTCTCCACCAAATCCATGAATTATTGGAAATATGACATCAAACTCTTTTAAATAATCTATTATATTTATTATTTTTGATACATCGCTATTAAGCCAGTTACCTTTTTCTAAGTAAGTTAAATCATCATTAAAATTATACCACTCATTATTTTTACTAATTCCAACTAATTCACACTCAAATAATTCAGTATCGATATTTTCGATGATACTTTTAGCAGATTTACAAGAGATATAATGCTCACTTGAATTACCACCAAACAAAATTAATACTTTTTTTATAAAAATCACCTCATTAATATATATTAAAAACATTAGCTTTAATTCAACTAATATATAGTTTCTTAAATTTACAAAAAAAGTCCATAATATCAAGTATTACGAACTTTTACTTTAACTTTCGCACAAAGGGTGTGCGTAAATTTCAATCTGGGGCGAAATATGGGGATCGAACCCATGCATACCGGAGCCACAATCCGGCGTGTTAACCACTTCACCAATTCCGCCATATATACGTTATTAGGATAACAAATAATTGAACATTTTGCAATAGTATATTATAATTTAAAATAAGGAGTTGGTATAATGATTACAGCAAATATTTTTGAAACATTTTATAGACAACTTGTAGATTTTTTTATAGATGCTAAAAATATATTTATTGATACTATTTCTTATTTTCATAAATATTTAAATAGATTTTTTCCTGACGATGTTTTAATGATTTTTCTTATTACAATTGGAGCGATTCTTTTAATATTAATTTTTAGATCAATTATAAATAGATAAAAATAGTTCTTGATTGAACTATTTTTTGTTTATGTATTCATTTAATGGATTTACACGATATTTTAATTCTGGCATTAGACTGGTTGAGATAAATCCACTTTTAGCATTAATAACATCTGGAATACGATTTACTATATCTGCACAAGTTAATTCAACTGTACAAGGTTTATTTATAATCATTGTAGTATCTGGCTCACCTATTATTGACCATTCATTAACATCAAATTCCTCTTCGCTATAAACTTTCCCAATACATTCAGCTTCAATTGTAATTCCTTCTTTAGTTATTGCTGTTACCACAGCACTCATTCCTGTTACATCTCCTGCTTTAATTGTCATATCTAATGTTTTAGAATAAATATCAGCATGATGAGTTTTAGGAATACATTTTTGGCTAATACGCGTTAGATGAAGTCCTAATTTATCTACTAACCACCCAGCCACATTCCACATATAACTTGGAGCGTATTCACGATTATTTATTAGCTCTTCTCTTTCTTCTGGACTCATACGATCAACACTAGCAATTTCATGATCAAATTCTTCAAGAGTTAATCCTGCTCCATGAGCTTTAGCCAAAGCTATACCATAATCTTCAACATTATAAGAACTACTTCCTTTTATTTTAATAATTTTATGAGTTGATGATGCTAAATTGCTTATAAGGCCGCCCCAAAATATATCTTGATAACCACAACCCGTAATAGTTACATTATTAGCTTTAGCTAAACTATCTAATTCATAAAATAATTTTGGATTTGAGTTACTCGCAAAAAAGGCTTCTTCACATGTAGTTATAACATTAACACCGCAACGAACACAAATTCTTAATACTTCTTCTAAATCATTTAATAAACTCATTGTTGTAATAATAGCAATATCTGGTTTTACTTCTTTTAGACGTGCTTCTAAATCCCTTAAATCTTCTACAAATAGACCTCTATTTTCACTTTCCATAATGCTACCGATATCTTTTCCACAAATTTTGTCCGAAATATCAAAAGCTAATACAATTTCAGCTCCTTTTTCATATACATATCGCATTGTATATTTACTCATATTTCCACAACCGATTTGGGCAACTCTTATTTTTTTTTCCATTTTTATTCCTCTTTCTATTTATTATCTTCTAAATTAACATTTTCTTCATTGATTAAATCTTTAAATTCTTCTTTAAATCGCTCTATTTCTTTTTTCTTAGCGTCTTCATATATATTTTTAGCATTATATATTGCCTTATAAACATGTTTTATTTTTACGTCTTTTTCATTATCAAATAAAGCATAAGTAAAAGCATTAGCAAGAATTGTCAAACATATATCAGGATATCTACTAGCAACTTCATACACTCTTTTATATTCGTCAGTCATTTCAACTATAAAGGCCATTATTTTTTCCTTTATAAAATCAGTATAATTTAACTTTACTCCTATTTGTTTTTCTAATTTAGGAATTGTTCCCATTAATATTTTTACAACTGTAGATTTATCTGCTTCAGTAACATCAACTTTTTGAAATCTACGAAGAAAAGCCCGATCTCTTAAAATGTATTGTTCATATTCTTCGGTAGTTGTTGCTCCAATCATTTTAATAGTACCACGATCTAATCCAGCTTTTAACATGTTTGCAAAATCAATTCCACCATTTTCAGAGGTATTTTTGTTTACTAAAACATGAGTTTCGTCAATAAATATAATTATTTTATCTTTAGTTTCTAACTCTTTAACTAATAAATCTATTCTATTTTCAACCTGACCATCACTTATACTAGAGCCTAATAAACTGGTAATATTTATTTTTATTAATTCCCAATCTAATAATGCATTAGGAACATTACCTTTTTGAATTCGATAAGCTAGTCCTTCAACGATAGCAGTTTTACCAATTCCTGGTTTGCCAACTAATAATGCACTTTTTTCGGGTGTTAAAAGAGTTAAAATACATTGTTTAATTTCTTGATCTCTTGCTATAGCAGGATCTGTAATAAAATTCTTTTTGGTAAAATTTTCTCCATATCGTTCAAGCATACTTATTTTTTTTGAATCCATCCTACTCACCATTATTATTATACCGCAAAAAAAGAAAAAGTAAAATTCAACTTTTCTAATTTAGTTCATCTTTAATAAATGGTTTACAATAATCAGGTAAATCAAGGTTTTTATCTAATAAAATTTCACAAATATCTTCTAATTCGTCTTTATCATAATATAATTCTAATTGTCTTTCATATTCTTTTTTATTTTTCAATAATTGTTTTTTTACATTGCTCGAAACATATATTTTTATGTTTGGATTATAATTAAAAGTTTTAATTGTTTTTTTCTTTAAGTTATTAATAATTTCATTAAATATATTTTTAGTATATTTTAAATGATTTATATTAAAAGATAAATGAATTATTTCAAAATTGTTTTCTTGATACTCTGTTGGATTTATTGACAATTCAAGATATTTTGGATCATAATTATATTCGATTTTTATTTTATTTTCTAGACTATCATCAACTATAAATTCATCATAATATCCTTTAATAATAAAATTATCTTTCATTTCATATTCTAATGTTTTTATTTCTTCATTATTTAAAGTTATATCATCGTAATAAATTGTAGTATTAGCTATTTCAATAGTACTCAAAGCTATTCCAACACCTAATAATATAAAACTAACAATTGAAATAATAAGTACTATTAAGAAGTTAGTATGACGATTAAAAATAAAATTAAACAATATTATAAAAACTATTATTCCCAGTATTAATAAAGCTAGAATTATTATATAAATTCCAAAATATAAAACTCCATTAAAAAGTAAGTATAAAGAAATTGCAAAGGCTGATGTTAAACCAATTATATAAAATACTGTTCCAATTAAGATGAAGAAAGTTATTATTTTTATTCCTAAAATACATAGTGAAGTAAGACTATCTATTATTCCTAAATGTTTTTGTTCGCAATTATAATTATTTTTTTCATTAGTCGATTTTAAGTTTTTTTCTTTTTTTAATTTACCATTTTCTTTAGTTTCATTTGATGTATTTTTTTCGACATATTTATTATTTGATTCTTTGTTTTGTAAATACCTACTTTCAAATATTTTAACAAATAGTATTATTGCAAATAGAGCATAACATATTTCAACAAAGAATTTGCCTAAACCTCCTATTATTAAAAAGATACTATTACTACCAATCGAGTTTGATAGATTAAAAAAAATATCTTTATACATGTGGGCAAGAATTTCAAAAGGGATTCGACATAAAGCTATAATAATAAATATACAAGCTATTTCTATAATAAATTTTATTATTTCTCTAAAATCTTTGTGAGAAAATATCTCTATAATACTTTCAATTATAGATAAGAATTCTTCAATAAGGTTATTTAAAAAATCATTTTTCTTTTCTTGAGGATTTTTTATTTTATAAGCACTTAAAAGTTCACTTGAAAGTTCATTTATATTTCCCATCGATTTTATTGCTTCTTCTTCTGTAGCTCCTTGGCTCATTTTTTCTTCAATGAATCCAGAATATTCTTTTATTATATCTTCTATTTCACTTTCCTCTAATATATCTATTTTTTTTCGTAATTTATTTAAAAATTCTTCTTTATTCATTCTTTTCACTTCCTTTAATAAAATCATTTACACTAGTGGCAAATTTTTTCCACTCATTAATTTGCTCTTTCTTACGTTTTTTTCCTGAAACAGTAATGTGATAATACTTTCTGGTAGGTCCTTCTTTTGATTCTTCTAGATATGTTTCAAAATATCCTTCATTGGTAAGTCTTTTTAGAATTGGATAAATTGTTCCTTCATTGACATCCACAACTTTACTAACTGCTTCGACTAGTTCATAACCATACATATCTTTTTTTTCAACGATTAAAAGAACTAATAATTCTAAAACACCTTTCTTAAATTGAGTATTGATTTTCACCACCTCTTTTTCTAAATAATACCCTAACTACTTTGCATTGTCAAGTACTAAATAAAATATAATAATTATAATAAAAAAAAGTAGCGATTGACTACTCTGTTCTTAATGCAATAACTGGATCTTTTTTACTAGCTATTTTAGCTGGTAAAGCTCCACCAATTAAAGTTAATATTAAACTAATAATAATTAGTATTATAGCATGAAGTGGATTTAGTACTGCAACATTTTTTAAATCTGTTAAATTATATAAAAGGTGATTAACTGGTATTAATAATAACCTTGTAATAATAATTCCTAATAGTCCTGATGATAAACCGATTATAAAGGTTTCAGCATTAAATACACGTGATATATCTTTTTTTCGGGCACCTAAACTTCTTAAAATCCCAATTTCTTTTGTACGTTCTAAAACAGAAATATACATAATTATACCAATCATAATTGATGATACAATTAAACTTATTGCACTAAATGCTACTAAAACAATAGTGATTGCATCCATTATACTACCTGATAATGAAGAAATTACCTCCGCCTGATCGGTATAAACAACTTGTTCTTTAGTTTCCTTTCCTTCATTATATTTATCTAAATATTTGATTAGACTTTCTTTGGCATTAAAATCTCTAGGATAAACTTGAATCATATATGGAACCGCTTCATCGCCTAAATATGCAAGTGTTTGATTTTTAATATCTTTTCCCTCATCTGTTGTTAAATCGAAAGTTTCTCCTGTCATTATGTTATAGCTAGCTTCTTTTTGAGCTTTTACAATTTTAGACTCTTTATTTTTAGAAATAACATAGTCTAATAATTTTTCTGTATATGTTAGTGCTGATGATTGAACAAAAGATGGAAAATCTTCTTTTAAACGAATAATTCCAACCACTTTTAAAGTTAAGGAAGTATTAGAATTATATAATTTTTCTAAATTAGAATTAATTGTATAATAATTACCTACTTTTTTAAAATAATCATCGTTTAAAATAAGTTTTATTTCACTATTTAAAATATCATCAAAATTAATATTTTTTTGTTTAGTATCTATCCCTAAAGCTGTTAGAATATCTTCATTAACGTGATTTTTACTATCAACTATTAATACTAACTCATCTTTTTCTTTAGCTTCTTTTCCAGCTAAAATATCATACTTTTCTTCAATAACGCTTTTGTCAGTCTCATTTAAAGTTTTTGGGACACTTCCCATTTGATTTACAATATTAAGCGTTTTAACATTACCATTAATTTTATTTATCAAATTAAGTCCAGTATAACGATTATAAGATATGCCACTTACAATTTCATGATCTGCTTTTTCTATATATGTTATAAAATCTTTTGTAATTTTATTTTTATGAGTATAAGTATCTTCCATTGTTTTTTCTGGAATTATATATTTTGAACTTGGATAATCTTCTTCTTTATTTTTTACAGAATCTTGCATCTCATTCATCGCCTCTTCATCTAAGTTCATAGCTTGTTCACTAATAATGATAGGCATTGAAGATAATGTATTTCTTTCAAATATATCAATTTGACGATCAAAACCATTTGAGAGACTTAAAATAGATGCTATTCCAATAATACCTATACTTGATGCAAAGGCAGTTAATATTGTTCGTCCTTTTTTAGTTTTTATATTATTTAAACTTAATTTTAAAGCGGAAGAAAACCCCATTGACGTTCGTTTAATTTTATATTCTTTTTCATCTTTTTCACTTTTTTTAATTGGATTGGAATCATTTAAAACTAAACCATCGCGCATTTTTATTATACGAGTTGCATATTCTTTTGCTAATTCTGGATTGTGCGTAACCATTATCACTAATTTATCTTGAGCTATTTCTCTAATAAGCTCCATAATTTGAACACTAGTCTTAGTGTCTAAAGCCCCTGTTGGTTCATCAGCAAGAATAATATCTGGATCATTGGCAAGAGCTCTAGCTATTGCTACTCTTTGCATTTGCCCTCCTGATAATTGGTTAGGCTTTTTATAAATATGATCTTTTAAACCCACTCTTTCTAAAGCTTTAAGAGCTTTAATACGACGCTTTTTAGATGATACCCCACTTAAAGTCATTCCCATTTCAACATTATCTAAGATACTTATGTGACTTATTAAATTATAACTTTGAAAAATAAAACCAATACAATTATTTCGATAGGCATCCCAATCTCGATCTTTAAATTTTTCTGTAGAACGATTGTTAATAACTAAATTTCCTTTGTCGTAACGGTCTAAACCCCCAACAATATTTAAAAGGGTCGTTTTACCACTCCCACTTGGCCCTAAAACAGCTACAAATTCACTTTTACGAAATTTTAAATCCACATCTTTTAATGCAGTTTGAGTAAAGTCTCCAGTTGTGTAACTTTTATTAATTTTCTTAAGTTCTAACATTTTTTTCTCCTTTACGACAATTAAAATGTATGTCGATGGGTACTATTATATAACTTTTAATAAATAATGCAAATGTAAAAATAAAAAAAGATTTATAAAAATTCATTTATTTTTCTTTTAATTCTTTATAGATATCTCTTACTCTTTTTTTAGATAATGCTAAATCTTCAAAATTTGTAAAAGGCACTTTCGCCTCTTCTAAAAAATTCCACAAATAAGCAACCATTGTTACATCCAGACCTTTCTCATCTAAATATGAATAATAGTAAATGCAAAAATTTATCAAAGCTTCTTCTCGCTCTTCGTCAATGACTAGTTTATTATCTTCTTTTAAAGATTCTAAATAAATTTTCTTAGCTACTGATAATGTTTTTTCAATACCGTTTCTAAATTTACGAAGTCCTAAAGGAGTCATATTCATACCATAGCTATCAAAATAATCTTTATATCCCTTAATAAGAGATTGTATATTTTCATCTAAATTAGTTAAAAAAACTAAATAATCTTTTAATAATAATTCAACCTTTTCATATTCTTTTTTAAAACTCATTAAATTTAAACTATAAAGATTTTGGCAATATTCTTTATAAATTCCTCTTTTTATGCCACTTTTTATTTCTTCTTCATGTTCTTGTTTTTTTATTATTTTTTTTGCTTTTTTTCTTTTATTTTTTTCTTCTTTAATGCCTGTTCTTTCATATTCTTTTTTTATAATATTAATACCTCTTTTTCTATTTTAATTGGATACAATTATTCTTTCATTAAACTAGAGAACTAGGAAGTGTAATTCCCTTTCGCTTACCTATTTTATCTATATCTAGTAATGAAAAATTATTATAACCAAACAATTTTAAATAATAAACAAAAACTCAAAGAATAATCTTTGAGCTATTATCATTAATGGCGCCCGATGTAGGACTCGAACCTACGACCTAACGGTTAACAGCCGTGCGCTCTACCGACTGAGCTAATCGGGCAATACAAACAAATTATATATTATAATTATATACATTGTCAATGTTTTTATACCAATTTTTGTAAATATTATAAAAACCCAACCATTATTATAACTAACTCATATTATATTCTAGGTGAGTTATATGTTTATCTTATTAAATGCTCTAGTTGCAAGTTTAGATGGTTTAATTATAGGAATAGGTTTAAAACTATCAAAAACTAAGTTAACTTTTACTAATAAATTAATTATATTATTAACTAATGTTTTTATTTATACTATCATTATTACTTTATATTATTCTTTAAAAGTCAAATTCATGACAACTGGTATTACTACACTTTTTTATCTTTTTTTAGCTTGGAATGCTTATAAAGCTCAAGAAGAAGATGTTTTTGAACAAAAACTTAGCATAAAAAAAACTATTTTTATAGCTGCAGCACATTCTTTAGATGGAAGTATTGTTTCTTTAAATTTTGTTTATAACTATAATTTTCTATTTATTATTACTTTATTTAGTTTAGCCTCTATTTTATTATTATTATGTGGTTATTCATTTGCCAATTTATTAAGTAATATTAAAAAAAGCAATTTAATAAATGCTTTTCTATTTCTAGCACTTGCGATTATAAATCTTTTTCTTTAATATAATTTTTATAATCATTTAAAATCGCTAGTAATTCTTCACTATTTTTACAGGAACATATTTTTGTTTTAATTTTTTTACTTTCTGGCATTCCTTTTAAATAGTATAAAATGTTAGTTCTTATTTCTAATAATGCGACATGTTCATTTTTATCATTTCTTAATAATTCAAAATGGCGTTTCATCATCGCTATTTTTTTTAAATTTGTTACTGGTTTCATTATTTTTCCAGTTTCTAAATAATAAATGCATTCTTTAATTAGCCAAGGATTTCCTAAAATACCTCTTCCTATCATTACAGCATCACAGCCTGTTTCATCTAACATTTTTTTAGCGAGTATAGGTGTTGTTACATCACCATTACCAATTATAGGAATATTAACACTTTCTTTTACTTGTTTAATTATATTCCAATCAGCAAAACCTGAATATCCTTGACTCCTGGTTCTAGCGTGAATAGTTATAGCGCTTGCCCCAGCACTCTCAATAATTTTGGCAACTTCAACGGCATTTATGCTGGTCTCATCCCAACCGCTTCGAATTTTTACTGTGACTGGAACTTTAACTGCCTTGACTACACTAGAAACTATTTCTTTAATTTTTTCAGGATTTTTTAAAAGTGCACTTCCAGCTTGATTTTTTAAAGCTACTTTAGGAACAGGACATCCCATGTTTATATCAATAATATCAGGTTGCATACGTTCTTCAACAATTTTAGCAGCTTTAACAAAACTATTTAAATCACTGCCAAAAATTTGCTGAGCAATTGGTCTTTCATTTTCTGACATTTTTAACATTTTTAATGTTTTTTCACTTTCATATACTAAAGCTTTATCACTAACCATTTCTGCAAAAATTAATCCTGCTCCCATTTCTTTAATAATTTTGCGGAAGCTTGTATTAGAAAAACCTGCCATCGGAGCCATAACTATTTTGTTTTTTATTTTAATATCACCTATTTTAAATGTCATATAATTATTTCAACCTCATCACCATTTTTGATTCCAGCTGCATTTGCATCGTCAGTATCTATATGCAGTTCATAAAAACCATTGTTACTAATTTTAATGGACGCAAATAGAATACATGCTTTATCTCCTCCCACAGATATTTTTACTGATTGATTATCTTTTACACCTAATTCTTCTGCTTTTTGAGGATTAACATGAACATGACGCTCAGATATAATACAACAATTCTGTAATGTTACTTCTCCTTTTTCTCCTATTAAAGTTATTTTCTCACTATTTAATAAATCGCCACTTTTTCTTACGGGGGGATTGATTCCTAGTTTATAAGCATCACTTCTAGAAATTTCAACTTGATTGTAATTTCTAAATGGGCCCAATACCCTAACTTTTGATATTTCTGATTTTTCTGTTTTTATTGTTAATACTTGTTCACTTGCAAATTCTCCATTTTGATTTAAATCTTTTTGTTTTTTTAGTGAACTAAAAAATATTTTATTATATATTTCTTCTGTTAAATGAACATGACGATTACTAATTCCCACTTTAATTTTTTCTTGCATTTATTTCACCTTCATAATTCCAAAAACTTAATTTTCCATTTATATAAATAGGATCTATTTTTTGAGCATTTTCAAGTTTAAATCCATATCCATTCCATTCAGTATTTTTTATAACATTAGAATATACTAAAAAATTCTTTTTCTTTAACATTTTTCTAGCATTTTCATCGATAGTTATACAATCAGTTAAAACTACTTTGGCAATTAGATATCCAGATGGATATTCTAAATTTAAATGAGCAAACTTTTGCATTGCTTTTTTATTTATTCCTTTACCAGCATGAATTAATATTTCTCCACGATATTTGGTTTTCCAAGTACGAAATTCATATTCTTTTATTCCTTCTGCTATTAAAGTAGCAAAAGGTTGTTTAATTGTTAATACTTTCATAAAAATCCCTCATAAAAGTATTTTAACATAAATTTTAGCCATAATAAAATTTAGGAGGATTTTTTATGAAAAATAAAAACTGTGGTGATTGTAAAGATTCTAAACAGGGAAAAGCTTATATAGATAGTGAAACTGGTTTACTTTGTGTAAAAATTGAAGAAAAGTATGAAAAACCTAAAGATAAAAAAACTTTGGTCCCATTTATTTGTACTACTTGTGGAACAGTTAATTGGAAATGCATTGACCCTAATGAAAAAAATTATTAAAAAAATGTAGAGAATATCTACATTTTTATTGTTCTAAATAGGCAACATAATAATTTTGAGCTTCATTTTGAAAATATAATATATATAACTCGCCTGAATAAGAATAATAAAATTTTATATCTTGTTTACCATTTTGATAAGTATTTTCATAAGTATAATTTGTATTCATACTTTGATTTATTTTATTAATATTTTTTTCGATTGCTAATTTTACTTCCTCATAATCAATATTTTTCTTTTTCATAAATTCTTCAGGAGATATTTCCTTATCTTCTAATTTATCTATAATATGTACTTCTGGATTTAATATTTGTAATTCTTCAGTACATAAGTTTTTCTTTGATCTACTAATTTTTATACTAATGAAATCTTCATCATGGTATAAATCATAATCCATACCATAATTTATACTATATTTATAAATTTCTTTATATGTTTGACATTCTATACTATCCATACTAGAAGCTAAAACTTCTTCATAATACTTATCTGTTTCTTTATTTATCTTATTCAAGATTAATTGAACTAAGTTACTTTTATAATCTAATTCTATATGTGGATAAATTGTTTCATCTTTAAGAAAACATCCCGGATTTACACACATATTTACTCTTTTATCTTCTTTTACAGAAAAACTTTGGATAAATTTTTTTTCCACTTCTTTTGTTTCTTTTTTATTTCCTAAAATGAAATATAAAACTAAACCTATTAATAAAAGAATAGTCATAAAACAAAATGTAATTAGTAATGTTTTTTTCTTTTTCATCTAAATCACCCTATCCACTACAATTTGCTGATGGACAACAACTTTCATCGTCACCGTTTTTTAAGCATCCAACTTTTATATATATTGTTCCATCAGCATTTGGAATCCTACCAGCAAAATATCGACACCCACTAGCGGGATATCTTGCAACATATACAGCTCCTGCTGGACTTGTTGTCTCGCTTAAAACTTCAACTACTACATTTGAAGTACAAACCCCAGCTGGGTTACCATTTTTTCCAAATGCTGATGGAGGTTGATTATAAAAATATGTATCTGTTGGATTATTATTGGTACAATCTCCAGCATCGCGCCGACAAAAACGCATTGGTGTAGAACAGCTTTGAGTATTACAATCTGCTCCTCCAGAATTCTTATCTTTACTTTCACATCTTTGATTATTATATTTTGAATAAGCTAATCTATTCTTTGTTCCTCCTCCACATGATTTAGAACATTTATCTCCATCTTTATATATTACTTCATCGCAGCAATTTTGTGTATTACATGCTTTACTTTTTACTTCCGTAATTAATTCACAATCATTTTTACTAGTTTGGGTCCCTCCGCCACATTCTTTACTACAGGATCCATATGAATTATACCCAGATTCTTCATCATTTGTATGACCTAATCCTTTTACATCAGATATATTTCCGGCTTTATCAACTGCTACTACATAAGCATAATAATATTCACCACATCTTCTTGTAAAATCCATACCACCTTCAGCTTCTGTTTTAAATAGACTTTTCTTTATTTCTTTTGGATCATAAGAAACATTTGTGACTTTATATCTATATTCTTTTAGTCCTGAACCTGAATCTGTTGACCCTCCAGCTTTAGTTTTTATTGAAGCTTCTTTTTGGCTTCCACTTACTTTACCAATAGCACCTTCTGTTGGTTTTGTTGGTGGTATTGTATCTCTTTTAACTGTTATTGAACAAGTATCTGATATATTTCCAGCATTATCTTTTACTGTTGCTTTTATGGTAGTCCCTTTTGTATCTGTTGTTAGTGTCTTTGTTTTTAAGCCATCATATTTTGTATCTATTCCACTTCCAATATCTTTTCCTTCTACCTTAAATTTAACATCACTTATGTACCAATCATTTTCTCCTTTAGTACCTTCAGCGACGATTTTACTACAAGTAGGTTTAGTTTTATCTATCTTAATTGTTGTACTACATTCTCCTTCATTTCCAGCTTTATCTCTTACTATTGCTTTTACTGTTTCACTTTCTGTATCTTTTGTTATTTTATTTGGTGTTATATTTTTATAATTTATATCTATTCCACTTCCACCCTCATCTGTACCATTCGCTTTAAACTC